>NZ_JBFUCP010000005.1:0-172453 GCF_056405175.1 Pedococcus sp. P1_H8 | reverse complement strand
AGGCTGGGGAGGCTGGGGAGGCTGGGGAGGCAGGGGAGGCAGGGGAGGTGGGGGAGGTAGGGGCGGTGGCTGGTCAGGAGCGGGTCTTGAGCGCTACCTGGCGCTTGATCCGGCTCAGCATCCCGACCATGCCACGCAGCCGAAGCGGTGAGACCGCCTCGCCGAGCGAGAAGCGGTACGGCGCGTCCTCCGGCACGGCCAGCACCTCGGCGGCGGTCAGGCCGTCGAGCCCCTCACTGAGGATCCCCGCGAAGCCGCGGGTGGTCGGTGCCTCCGGTGGCGCCGAGAAGTAGAGGTGTACGGCCCGCTCACCCGGCTGGTCGGCGGGCTCGTCCGCGACCTCGACCGCGAGGAAGATCGGGGACTGGCACTCGTGGACCTGTTCCATGGTGTCGAGCGACCCGGCATACCTCTCCGGCAGCTCGGGCAGTCCCTCACTGAACTCCAGCAGGAGCTCCAGGCGTTGCGGCGCAAGCAGATCCGCGAAGTCGTCGGCGATCTCCTGCATCGCAGCCGGCAGGGGGACAGGCTGGGCGGCCGCCGGGCCGCTCACGGCAGTGGTCACGTCGGCGCGCCTTGTTCGACCGGGACGCGGACCGCGTTGCCCCACTCGGTCCACGAGCCGTCGTAGTTGCGGACGGCGTCGAAACCCAGCAGGTGGGTCAGGACGAACCATGTGTGGGAGGACCGCTCACCGATGCGGCAGTAGGCGATCGTGGCGTCGGTGGGGGACAGGCCCTGCTCCTGCAGGTAGATCGCCTCGAGGTCCGCACGCGACTTGAAGGTCCCGTCCTCGCTGGCCGCCCGCGCCCACGGCACCGACTTCGCACCGGGGATGTGCCCTCCGCGCATCGCGCCCTCCTGGGGGTAGTCCGGCATGTGCAGCAGCTCGCCGCTGAACTCGCCGGGGGAGCGCACATCAACCAGCGGCCCACCGAGGTGGGCCAGCACGTCCTCCTTGAACGCCCGGATCGGCGCGTCATCCCGTTCCACCACTGGGTATGCCGCGTCGCCGATCAGCGTCTCCACGGCCGACACCTCGCGGGTCAGCTCGCGTCCCTCGGCCGCCCACTTGGCTCGGCCGCCGTCGAGCAGCCTGACGTCGTCGTGGCCGAACAGGCTCATCACCCACAGCGCGTAGGCGGCCCACCAGTTGTTCTTGTCTCCGTAGATCACGACCGTGGTGTCTCGGCCGACACCGCGGGCCGACATGACTGCCGCGAACTGTTCGGGGCGGACGTAGTCGCGAACCACCGGGTCGTTCAGGTCCTGGTGCCAGTCGAGCTTCAGCGACCCCGGGATGTGGCCGGTGTCGTAGAGCAGCACGTCCTCGTCGGACTCCAGGACCACGATGCCGTCGGGTCCGCCGACGGCTCCGGCCTCGATCTGGTCGGCCAGCCACTGAGTGCTGACCAGTCGCTCGGGGTGGGCGTAGCGGGTGGAGCTGACGGAGGGGGAACCAGCGGAGTCGGCCATGTCCCAAGGCTAATCCCGCTGGTCACCCGGGCCCATGGCAGGATGGCCGCGACCGACCGAAACGAAACCCGGAGGGGTGCTGACGTGGGCTTTCTCGGAATGGGCAAGGACGAGGCAGAGGCCAAACCGACCTCGGCGCTCGAACAGGCGAAGGCCCCTCGCGAGGACTCGGGCATGTTCTCCGGCGCCGTGACCGGCCTGATCGAGAGCCTGCTCGACGTGGGCATCGACGGCAAGGGTCCGTTCGACTCGGCGCAGAAGGTCGCGGACGTCCGGCGGGCCGAGAAGCCTGGTGCGGACGAGGCCGTCGACGCCGTCGTCCGAGGTCACCTCAGGCTGGCTGCCGCCGGTGGGTTCGTCACCGGGCTCGGTGGTTTCGTCACGCTGCCGGTGGCGCTCCCGGCCAACGTCGTCGAGTTCTACATCGTGGCGACCCGGATGGTCGCCTCGATCGCGTCCCTGCGGGGCTACGACATCAAGCGGCCAGAGATCCGCTCGGCGGTGCTGCTCACCCTCGTGGGGGCCGACGCGGACGACCTGCTGAAGAAGGCGGGCGTTGCCTCGACCGGCCGGCTCGCCAACCTCGCGGCCCAGCGGCTGCCCGGGCCGGCGTTGATGGTGGTCAACAAGGCGGTCGGATTCCGGCTGCTGTCCACCGCGGGGAAGAAGACGCTCAGCCGGTTCGGCAAGGGCGTGCCCGTCATCGGCGGTGTCGTCGGGGCCGGTCTCGACAGCTACCTGCTGAAGAAGATCGCCGACCACGCGCGCCACGAGTTCCCCCCCAGGGCCACCGGCCTCTGAGGGGGATGGTCTCGGAGTGGCGTGGGCGTCCTCGCGCAGGCACGCTGGGACGGTGTCGGGAATCACCGGGGCGCCCAGGTCGTTTGAACCGTGTCCGGGCCATTGTGGCGTCCGGGAGCCTGCGCCCTCGAACAACCTGCGCCCTCGAACAACGGGAGTCTGACCATGGCCATGACCCGCTTCGGTGCCCTGCGCACCATCGCCACCGCGGTGCGGACCGCAACCCGTCCGGGATCGCCCGCCCTCGGCGAGCGACTGATGAGCCTGCCCCGACTGTTTCGGGCCACTTTTCGCGGTGAGTATGCCGGGACCACCCGCGGCCGGCTCCTGATGGTTCTCGGGGCGGTGGCCTATGTCGTGTCGCCCATCGACCTGATCCCCGAGCTGGCCCTGTCCGTCTTCGGTCTCGCCGACGACGCGGTGGTGGTGTCGTGGATCGCGGCAACCGTCGTCAACGAGACCGAGTCGTTCCTCGCCTGGGAGCGCACCACGCCGGCGAGGAGCGCGCACGAGACCGTGGAGGGCGACGTCGTCCGCTGACGCCAGCACGACGTCCTGATCCGCGCGGTCGGGGCGTTTCGGGGGGTGTGGGCGGTGCGGTATTTCGGGTGTGTGGACGCCGTCGTGGCGCCGTGGCGGTGCCCGCTGGGCACACCTCGCCCGCTCCGGACGGCCTCGTCCACAGCGCTGCCTGCCAGCGCTCACGGGCTGGCCTGGAGGCCGCCACCGTTGGCCCATGAGCCAGAGCCAGATCAGACTGCGAGGGCCGGCGGACGTCGTCGCCGTCCTCCCGTACCAGCTTGGTTACCACCCGCAGGACTCGATCGTGCTGATCGCCCTGCACGGTCGCAGCGTCGGGCTGATCGAGCGGATCGACCTGCCACCACCGCAGGACGCCGAACAAGTCGGCAGCGTCCTGGTGGCACCCCTGCTGGCGGACCGGCCAGATGCGGTCATGCTCGTCGGCTACGAGACGGCGGCTGGCTCGAGCCGGCTCGCGCTCGACGCGGTGCGTCGGCTGGCGACCGAGGCCGACCTCCAGGTGCTTGACCGACTCGTCGTTCGTGACGGACGCTGGTTCGCCATCGACTGCGCCGACGGTTGCTGTCCGAGCGACGGCGCACCCGTTCCGGCGGCCGCCGACACCCCCGCCGTCGCCGAGTACGTCGGGCTCGAGATCGCGCCGCTCACGGGTCGGTCGGCGATTGCCGACCTCGTTGCCGCAGATCCAGCCCTCGTGGAGGAGGTGGCAGCGGAACTGGCGGGTGTCGTGTCGTCCGACCCGGGACGGTCCGCGGCCGCCTTCCGGCTCGAAGCGCTGTCGCGCTGGTCCGTGGTCTGCGACGTGACCGATGGCGCCCCCGACGTCGAGGAGCTCGGTCCGGCCGGGGTCTCCCTACTCGTGCGCAGCATGGAGGACCTCGCGCTGCGCGACGGACTGGTGGCCTGGTTGTGCCCGGGTTCGCTGCCCCTGGACTCCCTGACGCCGGACCTCGTGGACGCGCTGCGCTGCAGCCTGCCGGCTCCCACCTGGCACAGCGGGTCTGCGGGAGCCTCGCCCGCCGTCGCCGGTCGCCGGCTGCTCGCCAGGTTGCAGTCCCTTGTCAGGTGCGTGCCCGACGAGCACGCGGCCCCAGTGCTCACGGTGCTCGCCAACTGTGCCTGGTGGCAGGGGGACGGAGCGCTGGCCCGGACGTGCGTGGACCGAGCGCTCCGCACGCACCCCGAGTACCGCCTGGCGCTGCTGCTCGAACGCATGCTCGACCTCGGAGTGCGTCCCGGAAGCCAGAAGCAGCAACCTGCGACGGAGGCGCGGTCCCGCTGACCCGGGCGTCGAGCCACGACCCGCCCTACTGCGCGTCCATCGTGCGGACGCCGGGGACGCGCCGACGGCCTCCTCGTATGATGGTCGACAGGTCATGAGTCCCAGCACCAAGCCCCGGCTTGCTGGGCGGCAACCCTCCTCGCGGTGGGGTGCCCCGGGTGAGGACCCGGCCGACCCTGACCTGGGCGGCAAGCGCGAGCGCCACAGGAGTAGTTCCGATGACCACGACCTCCCCACCACGAGCGACGTCAGGGGCCTGGCGCGAGGGTGACCCCGCCGGCCGACGCCAGTTCGTCGACCTCGGCGCGGTGGAGCTCGAGCGCGGCGGTGTCCTTCCCGCGGTGCGGGTCGCCTACGAGACCTGGGGTGAGCTCAACGCCGCTCGGGACAACGCCATCCTCGTCGAGCACGCCCTCACCGGTGACAGCCATGTCGAGGGCCCGACGGGTCCGGGTCATCCGACGCCGGGCTGGTGGGACGGGCTGATCGGGCCCGGCCGGCCCCTCGACACCGATCGCCACTTCGTCGTGGCCGCCAACGTCCTGGGCGGCTGCCAAGGGAGCACCGGCCCGTCCTCGCCGGCCATCGACGGTGCACCGTGGGGCAGCCGCTTCCCCTTCGTCACCGTGCGTGACCAGGTGCAGACCGAGGCCCTGCTCGCGGACGTCCTGGGCATCCACCGTTGGCACGCCGTCCTGGGCGGCTCCATGGGGGGCATGCGTGTCCTCGAATGGGCGGTGACCCATCCAGAGCGCGTCGCCACGGCCATCGTGCTGGCCAGCACGGCCTACGCCACTGCGGAGCAGATCGGCTGGTGCCAGGCGCAGCTGCTCGCGATCCGCGCGGACAGCGACTTCCACGGTGGCGACTACTACGAGCGCGGCGCCGGACCCGAGACGGGGCTGGGGATCGCGCGGCGGATCGCGCACGTCACCTACCGCAGCGAGCTCGAGCTGCACGAGCGGTTCGGTCGCGAGCCGCAAGCGGCGGAGGACCCGCTGGGCGGCAATGGTCGCTATGCCGTCGAGTCCTACCTCGACCACCACGCGGGCAAGCTGGCCGGACGATTCGACGCCAACTCCTACGTCGTCCTCACCGAGGCGATGAACTCCCACGACGTCGGGCGGGGACGTGGGGGAGTCGCGCAGGCACTCGCCAGGATCACCGCGCAGGTGGCAGTGGTCGCCGTCGACTCGGACCGGCTCTACCCGCCGCGGCTGTCCACGGAGATCGCGGACGCGGTCCCGGCGGCACAGCTGCACACCGTGCACTCCGACTACGGTCACGACGGGTTCCTCATCGAGATCGAGCAGGTCGGTCAGATCGTGTCCCGAGTGCTCGGTGGCCCTGCCTGACCGGGCGATTTCCGGTACGGTCGCCCCAGCGGCTGCCGTCGCCTGGTGTGCCCCGGTCCACCCGGGTCAACACCGCTACTCGGTCAACTGAACGTAGGAGGTCCCCTGTGTCCATCGTTGTGGGATATGTACCGACGAAGGAAGGGCGCGCCGCTCTGCGCCGGGCCGCGGACGAGGCGCTGCTGCGCAAGTCCAAGCTGATCGTCATCAACTCCCAGCGCGGTGGCCGAGACTTCGACGGTGACGAGGCGAACCGTTTCGAGGCGGACCTCTCCCGCATCCAGGGCGAGCTCGACGAGGAGGGCCTGGAGCACGAGGTGCGTCAGCTTGTCCGAGGCAACGAGCCGGCCGAGGACCTGATCGCCGTGGCCGAGGAGGAGCACGCCGAGTTCATCGTCATCGGCCTGCGTCGTCGCACTCCCGTGGGCAAGCTCATCCTGGGCTCGAACGCCCAGCGCATCCTGCTCGACGCGTCGTGCCCCGTCCTGGCCGTCAAGGCCGACGCCTGAGGCGACCGGTCTGCACCTGCCCTGCAGGCGTTCCATGGGCATCCAGCTGCGGATCGAGCAGGTGTCCGGAGTGTGCCGATGCGGGATCTGCGGGCAACTCGTTTTACAATGTCATCAACGAGATCTCGTCAGGGTCCAGCCCAGCCGATCTCGGCAATACTTCCACTCCCGCTGTTGTTGTCACAGACATCCCCTCAAGCATGGCTGTGATGACGTGCGCCGTGCCGCGAGTCCGCGACGAAAGGTAGTCCGTGTCGCCTGTGTCCAAGAAGGCTGCGAGCCCCGCACCGTCTCTTCCCCCCGAGTTCTCCCACCCCGCGCTGCAGAAGCTGCTCAAGCAGGGCCGCACCAACGGCTCGGTCGACAGCGGTCAGTTGCGTGATGCGCTGGAGGGGGCCGAGATCGCACCCAAGCGGATGAAGGCTGTGCTGCGTTCCCTGGACGAGCAGGGCATCCACGTGACCCTCGACTCGGCGACCGCCTCCCGCGCGGTGGCTGCGACCAGCACCCGCAAGAAGACGGCCACGGCGCCGGCCAAGAAGGCGGCCGCCAAGACTGCCGCACCTGCCGCCAAGTCGGCTGCCAAGACTGCGGCGCCGAAGGCCGAGACCACCCCCGTCAAGGCTGCTGCCGGCAAGGCCGCGGCCGCCAAGACTGCGCCCGCCAAGGCGACCACGACGAAGAAGGCCGCCTCCGCGGCCGCGGGTGAGGCAGCCCCGGCCACGAAGAAGGCAGCGACCTCGAAGTCGGCCGCCAAGACCGCGGCCACGGGCAAGGCTGCAGCAGACGGCGACGCCGCCGTCGACGGCGACGAGCCGGTGCCTGCCGAGCCCACCGAGGTGGTCGAGGGCGAGCTCGAGGACGTCGTCGTCGAGGACGACACCGAGGACGAGAAGAAGGACGACGAGGACGAGGGCTCCGGCTTCGTCCTGCGCGACGACGACGAGGACGACGCACCCGTCCAGCAGGTCGTCACCGCGGGTGCCACCGCAGACCCGGTCAAGGACTACCTCAAGCAGATCGGCAAGGTCGCGCTGCTCAACGCCGAGCAGGAGGTCGAGCTCGCCAAGCGCATCGAGGCCGGCCTGTTCGCCGAGGAGCGGCTCAACTCGGGCGACAAGATCGAGATGAAGCTCAAGCGTGAGCTGTGGTGGATCGCCCAGGACGGCAAGAAGGCCAAGAACCACCTCCTCGAGGCCAACCTGCGCCTCGTGGTCTCGCTGGCCAAGCGCTACACCGGTCGCGGCATGCTCTTCCTCGACCTGATCCAGGAGGGCAACCTCGGCCTGATCCGTGCGGTCGAGAAGTTCGACTACACCAAGGGCTACAAGTTCTCGACCTACGCGACGTGGTGGATCCGCCAGGCGATCACCCGCGCGATGGCCGACCAGGCCCGCACCATCCGCATCCCGGTGCACATGGTCGAGGTCATCAACAAGCTGGCCCGCGTGCAGCGCCAGATGCTCCAGGACCTCGGGCGCGAGCCCACCCCGGAGGAGCTCGCCAAGGAGCTCGACATGACCCCCGAGAAGGTCGTCGAGGTCCAGAAGTACGGTCGCGAGCCGATCTCCCTGCACACCCCCCTGGGTGAGGACGGCGACAGCGAGTTCGGTGACCTCATCGAGGACTCCGAAGCTGTGGTGCCCGCCGACGCGGTCAGCTTCACGCTGCTGCAGGAGCAGCTCCACTCGGTGCTCGACACCTTGTCCGAGCGCGAGGCCGGCGTGGTCTCGATGCGCTTCGGGCTCACCGACGGCCAGCCCAAGACGCTCGACGAGATCGGCAAGGTCTACGGCGTGACCCGCGAGCGGATCCGCCAGATCGAGTCCAAGACGATGAGCAAGCTGCGCCACCCGTCGCGCAGCCAGGTGCTCCGCGACTACCTCGACTGACAAGGCCGGCGCCAATCTCCGCCTGACCGCAGGTCCGGTGCCCGTGGGCTCCGGACCTGCTGCCGCGTCTGGTGGCCGGTGGGGGTTCCCCGTCCACGCTGGGCGCGAGCGACGTTGCGCAGAGTCGGACCGCCCCGGATGAGCCATCCATGCGTCTTTCGTACGAGCCTTCTCGTTGGTTTGCCGTACGTGCAGCACCGTGCGTTTGGCTAGGCTTCGCCGTGGACGAGTGGCTCTCCTCGGAGGGACAAGACGATGCCCGGTGACCCCCCTCTCGCATCTGACCCCGAAGGCTTGGCGTCGGGGCAAGCGGAAGCGGCGGCGCCTCAAGGGGCAACGGATACGTCCGGGACGAATCAGCAACCCGTCCCGGCAGCCCGCCACCGCGGACGAGTCCGCCACCGGGGCCTGAAGCAGTTCGCGGCCGCGACTGCGATGGTGGCCGCGGCGTTCGCCATCAGCTACGGGCTTTCTCGAGGTGGCGATGATCCGGCGGCCTTCGACCTCCCACAGGCGACCACCAGCTCTGCGACCTCGTCGCCCGCCACGTCGACGACAGGCGCTGTTGTGGCCACCGGGCCGACAGGGGCGCTGGCCAAGCCGAAACGCCTGCACTGGCATGCCGTCAAGTCCGCCATGTGCGTCCGGCTGCCTGACGACCCGAACGGGGTGCAATACCTGACCGTGGTCGACTGTCGCGCTGCGCACCAGGTGGAGGTTCTTGGGCGCGCTGTGATCAGCGGACCGAAGAAGTGGCCGGGGGACGACGCCATTTATGCCTCTGCGTTGGACAAGTGCAGGAAGGCCTTCGAGACGTACGTGGGCCTGGGCTACGACGAGTCGCGCCTGGACCTCGACTTCCTCACCGCTGACGTCAAAGGCTGGAATGCAGGAGACCACACGCTGGTCTGTCTGGTGTTTGACCCCGAGCACGCCACCATCACCAAGGCGCTCCGAGGCACGGCGCAGTAGCCGGTGGGCGAGGCCCGAGCACCCCGAGACCAGGGGTGGGTTCGTCGTGCCGGCATGCCGTTCTAGGGCTTGCGCCGGCACCACTACTCAGTGTTACTATCTACTGGTAGTTAGTAACACTGAGTAGTCAAAGGAGGTTCCTGGTTCGATGGGCAAGCAGGAGACGGAGATGCTCAAGGGAACGCTCGAGGGCGTTGTCCTCGCGATTCTGTCCGGCCGGTCGGCCTACGGCTACGAGATCACGGCCTGGCTGCGCGACCAAGGGTTCTCCGACATCGCCGAGGGCACGATCTATGCGCTGCTGGTCAGGATCGAGCAGCGGGGCCTGGTCGACGTGGAGAAGGTCCCGTCCGAGAAGGGACCGCCGCGCAAGGTGTACTCCCTCAACGCGCAGGGGCGCGATCACCTCGACGAGTTCTGGAGGACCTGGAGCTTCCTCACCGAACGCCTCAACCAGCTCCGCAGTGAACCCACCGACACGGAAGAAGGAGTGAAGTAGGCATGGCCGCCAAGTGGATCGAGACCGTCACCGGCTCGCTGGAACAGAAGAGGCAGTACCGGCACTACAAGGCCCGCATCGACGCCTTGCCGGAGCCGTACGGCAGCGCGGCCAAGGCGGTGCAGCGCTACCTCATGTACTACGGGGGCGTCACGGACGGCACCACCCTCGTCACCATGCTGGGCGACCTAGCCGACCTCTGGGACCGTGCCGCCGCGGACGGAACTGCGGTGCGCGCCATCGTCGGCGAGGACCCGGTCGAGTTCGCCGAGACGTTCGCGCAGGCCTATACGGGCACGCGGTGGATCGACAAGGAACGCGCTCGCCTGACCAAGGCGATCGACGGCGCGCAGGCAGTGGAGGAGCAGGAAGGTCGGGAGCAATGACGACCAGCGCAGCGATCCAGGTGCGGAGCCTGGAGAAGTCGTACAAGGACCTCGACGTCCTGCGTGGCGTGGACTTCGAGGTGGAGCGGGGGACCATCTTCGCCCTGCTCGGAGCGAATGGCGCGGGCAAGACCACCGTCGTGCGGATCCTGGCCACGCTGCTCAGGGCCGACGCCGGGATGGCCGTCGTCAACGGCTTCGACGTCGGCACGCACCCGGCGAGGGTGCGGGAGTCCATCAGCCTGACGGGACAGTTCGCCGCCGTCGACGAGATCCTCACCGGGCGCGAGAACCTCGTGCTGGTCGCACGACTGCGGCACCTCGTGGACCCGGGCGCGATCGCGGACACCCTGCTCGAACGCTTCTCACTGACCGACGCGGCGAGTCGGAGGGTGTCGACGTACTCGGGTGGCATGAGACGCCGGCTCGACATCGCCATGAGCCTGATCGGGAGCCCGCCGGTCATCGTCCTGGACGAGCCCACGACCGGGCTCGACCCCCAGGCTCGCATCGAGGTGTGGCAGGCCGTCAAGGAGCTCGCCGCTCATGGCATCACGGTGCTGCTCACGACGCAGTACCTCGACGAGGCCGAACAGCTCGCCGACCGGATCGCGATCCTGCATGAGGGTCGGATCATCGTGAACGGCACGCTCTCCGAGCTCAAGCAGCTCCTGCCGCCGGCCACGGTCGAGTACGTCGAGAAGCAGCCCACCCTCGAGGACGTCTTCTTCGCCCTCGTCGGCACGAACCACTGAGGAGCACCGATGACAACGCACTTCCTCGGCGACACGGCCGTTCTGCTCGGACGGTCACTGCGCCACATCACCCGCAGCCTGGACACCATCATCACGACGACGGTCATGCCGATCGCCTTCATGCTGCTGTTCGTCTACGTGTTCGGCGGCGCGATCAGGTCAGGGTCGGACTCGTACGTCAACTACCTGCTGCCGGGCATCCTGCTCATCACCATCGCCTCGGGTATCGCCTACACCGCGTTCCGGCTCTTCCTCGACATGTCGGGCGGCATCTTCGAACGGTTCCAGTCGATGCCGATCGCCCGGTCGTCCGTGCTGTGGGCGCACGTGCTGACCTCGCTGGTCGCCAACCTGGTCTCGGTCGTGGTGGTCGTGCTCGTCGCGCTGCTCATGGGCTTCCGCTCGGGGGCGGGCGTGCTGGCCTGGCTCGCGGTCGCGGCGATCCTGGTGCTCTTCACCCTGGCGTTGACGTGGATCGCCGTCATCCCCGGTCTGTCCGCGACCTCCGCGGACGGGGCGAGCGCGTTCTCCTACCCGCTCATCTTCCTGCCGTTCATCAGCTCGGCGTTCGTGCCCACCGACACGATGCCCGGCCCGGTACGCGCCTTCGCCGAGCACCAGCCGGTGACGTCCATCGTCAACGCCATCCGTGACCTGTTCGCCCAGCAACCGGTGGACGCCGACCTCTGGATCGCCCTCGCCTGGTGCGTCGCCATCCTCGTCGTCGCCTACGCCTTCGCCATGGTCACCTACCGGCGCAAGATCTCCTAGCCGCGGCGGTCGGCGCGCCAGTCCTGGAAGCGATCCAGGGGTCGGCGCAGGAGTCGTCCCACCGAGGCACGGCGCTCGCGCCACTCGATCAGGCCGTCGGTGGGCCACCAGGCGGCGCGGAGCCGGTCCTTGCGTCGGCGCACACCGGAGACTGCCTTGACGACCGTGTGGGTGTCGGCCCGGATGTCGGAGATGGTCGCTCCGGGTGGTGCGTACCGCGAGCGTTCCACTCCGGAGACGACGCGGTTGAGTGCCTCGGTCTGCTCCCCCTCGAGGTAGGCCTCGCGCTGGTAGAAGCGACCGGCCTGACGCGGGGTGCTACCCCGTGGCGGGATGACGCCGAGGTCGCCGATCCGTTCGATCATGGCCTGCCACTCGATCTCCACGCGGGTCGACTCGTCGGGAGCGTGTCGCAGCCGGCGCCGGAGCCGGCCGCGTGCGGCGAGGGGTACGGCGAGCGACCCGAGGATCCCGCCGAGCAGCCCGAGCACGATCCACAACACGGTGGCCCGGGTGCGGGATCCGAACCAGCCGCCGAAGTCGGAGCCGCTGCCGTTGGTGTTGGCCGGATCCGTCGCACCCGGGTCGTTGCGGTCGCCGGGACGGGTGGCGCTGGGGGTGGCGCCGCCGGTGGCCGTGTTGGTGGCGGGGTTGTCGCTGCCGGGGGTCGTCGGGGCGAGCGAGTAGGACGGGGCGACGGTGTTCTGCGTGCCCGAGGGGGTTGGTTCGAACCGTAGCCAGCCGATGCCGTCGAAGAAGAGCTCGGGCCACGCGTGCGCGTCGGACGAGCGGACCGTGTAGGTGCCGCGGTCGGCGGTGCCCGGCAGGAACCCGATCGCCATCCGGGCCGGTATCCCGGCTTCGCGGGCCATCATGACCATGGCAGTGGCGAACTGCACGCAGTAGCCGACCTTCGAACGCAGGAAGAGGGTGATCGCGTCGGGCCTCTCCTCCTGGCCGGACTCGTTCTTGACGGTGGTCGGCAGCTTGAGGGAATAGGTGAAGCCGCCGTCCGCCCGGAGGTACTTCTGGATGGCGCGGGCTGCCTCGATGCGCGAGGCGTTCTGCGGCACGATGTCGCCGACCAGCTGGCTGACGATCTCCTGCGAGGCGGGGTCGACCTGCAGGTCGTCCCGCAAGAGGCTGCCGCTGGCCCCTTGGCGGCTCTGGGCCAGCGACTGCTGGGTCGGGTTCAGCGCGAGGTAGGAGAAGCTGTAGGAGCGCACGGCCCGGGTGACCGCGGCGACCGAGGTGTTGCGGTCCAGGCCCCACGTGGCGCGGCCCAGGTCGGCTGACACCAGGGGTGTCGGCGCGGCGATCTGGGGAGCTTCGAGACGGGAGTCCTCGACGGACATGCGATAGGTCTCCCGCGGGACGTCGGGAGCGAGGTCGGGCGGCGGATCGAGGGTGGTGCGACGGCCGTAGTCGACGTCGTCGGGGCCTGGTCGCCAGTTGTCGGAGATGTACGTGTCGAGCACCCCGACGCGCAGCGGTGTCAGGATCGCGGCATTGGTCGTGTAGCTCAGGACCGGTGCCTTGGACGGGCTGCTCAGGCTCTTGGTGAGGTCGAGGGTCGACTTGAGCCCGATCTGGCCGTCGCTGAAGCCGGTGGCACCGCTGGACCGACCCAGGCCGTCGATGAGGTAGCGCGTCGGGAAGTGGGGGATGACCACGGGCACCACGATGGCGGCCGCCAGCCCGGCGACAGCCAGGGTCCGGCCCACGGCGGCATATCCGTAGGCGCCGTCGCGGTCGTCGGCGTTGCGCCGGCCCGTCGTGCTCATGGGCACCGTGGTGCTCCACCTTCGCAGCGAGGCGATGCCTTGGCGTCCGAGCATCAGCAGCCACAGGCCGCCCGCCGCGACGAAGAACATCGGGTGCAGGGAGTCCCCGGAGTTGGAGGCGGAGATCAGGAAGGCGGTGAGCAGTGGAAGGCCGGCCAGTGCGGGGGAGCGGCGCATGACGGCCAGGTGGTCGACGACCATGGCCACGACGCCGATCGCGAGGCCGATCGCCAGGGTGATGCCGCGGTTGGTCGGGGCGGGCGCGGCATAGTTCTTGATCGTCTCGCGCGCCTCGACGAGCAGGTTGTTGAAGGCCAGCACCAGGTCGGGCGTGGGCAGCGCGTGCCAGAGGTGGCCGCGGCCGAAGACCCATCCCGCGGTCAGCACGACTCCCACCAGCTGGGCTGCCGCGATGGCGACCCAGGAACTGGTGAGCATCCGGAAGGCGATCCCGATGACGACCACGGCGAACACCATGACCAGCATGGGGCGGATCCACGTGTTCGGTGTGAACAAGGTGGTGAGGGGCCAGGCCACGACAGCGGAGGCGGCCCCGGCGATCAGGGAGTCTGCGACGCGACCGCGGCTCATGCGACACCCACCCGACTCGTCGTGCCGGACAGGACGCTCCAGACGGAGGGAAGGTCGTCGCCGGCGCCCACGACCGCCACTGCCCACCCCGCGCCCCGCAGCACCGGCACGCAGGCGAGCTCGTCGGCGGTCACCGCACGGTGGCGCCGGGTCGTCGTGAAGCCGTCCGGGTCCAGCACGATGGCCAGGGCCGTGCCGCCGGGCTGGCGCAGCGAGGCGACCCGACGGGCCAGCTCCTCGTCGAGGTCGGTCACCACGGCGATGATCAGTCCGCCGGGCGCGGTCACCGGGTGCGCGGCCTGGAGCACGTCGCCGAACTGGTCGTCCGGCCCGGTCTCGGCCATGGCGAGGACGTCCAGGAGCGGGTCGACCTCCATCGCTGTGGCGGCCCGGCTGTCATCGGCGGTCTCGTCGCTGATGAGGTGCACGGCATACCCCTGGTCGAGGAGATGGGCGGCGACGGAGGCGCACGCGGTCACGGCCCACTCGAACGAGCCCGAGGTGCCCGAGCCGTGGTGACCTCGGGCTCGGGAGTCGAGCACGATCGCCGCACGACGACGCGCCGGACGGTCCTCCTGACGGACCATCAGCTCACCCGTCTTGGCAGTAGCCGGCCAGTGGATCCGGCGCAGGTCGTCGCCGTCCCGGTAGGAGCGGATGGAGACGTCGTCCTCGCCGTGGAGGGCGACCATGTGCGGGATGGCGCCCTCGGCTCCCACTCCGCTGCCCGGGGGCTGGCCGCCCCCCAGGGGGACGATCTTGGGCAGGACGAGGATGTCGCTGGATCCGGAGATCGCGGCCACCCGGGTGCTCAGGCCGAAGGGGTCCCGAAGGCGGACGCCGAGGGGGCCGAGCCGGTGGCGGCCCCGGACGTGCGAGCGCACCGAGTAGTGCACCTCCTGGCGGTCCCCACGGCGCAGCCTCGGCACGACGAACCGCGGCCGGTCACCCAGGGCGTAGTCCAACTGCTCCTCGGCCATCAGCAGGGGACTGGCGGCACCCCCGGCGTTCTCGATGCCCAGCGTGACCAGCGACTGCTCGTCGACCTGGATCCGCCCCGGCACGGCGGTGCGCTCGAGGGCGAACCGCAGGTCGTGGCGACGCATGAGCAGCCCACTGAGCAGCGGCAGCGCCACGAGCAGCACGCCGATGCGGGTGAGGTCGGTGAACCCGAGCCCGGTTCCGCACAGCACCAACGTGATTCCCGCAGCGACGAACGCCCTCCCGCGGGTGGTGAGCAGGTCGCGAACCCGACGCACGACGAGTGCCTCAGCGGCCGGCAGCCGGGACCGGCACGCGGCGCATGAGGTCCTGCAACACCTCGCCGGTGCTGCGTCGGGCCAACTGCGTCTCGCCGGTGGGGATGATGCGGTGGGCGAGGACCGGGAGCACGATCGCCTGCACGTCGTCGGGCAGCACGTGGTCGCGGCCCTCCAGTGCCGCGTGGGCGCGGGCGGCACGCAGCATGTGCAGGCTCGCCCGGGGGGAGGCGCCCAGCCGCAGGGCCGAGCTGGACCGGGTGGCCGCCGACAGGTCGACGACGTACTGCTTGATGGCGTCGCTGGTGAAGACCGACCGGACCGCCCGCACCATGGCCGAGACGGTCGCGGCGTCGGTGACCGGGCTGAGGGTCTCGAGCGGAGAGACCTGGCCATGGCTGTCGAGCATCGCCACCTCGGCGCGCGCCGAGGGGTAGCCGAGGGAGATGCGCGCCATGAAGCGGTCGCGCTGTGCCTCGGGAAGGGGATAGGTCCCCTCCATCTCGATGGGGTTCTGGGTGGCCATCACGATGAACGGCTTGGGGAGGTCGTAGGTCTGGCCGTCGACGGTCACCTGACCCTCCTCCATCGACTCCAGCAGGGCCGACTGCGTCTTGGGAGAGGCGCGGTTGATCTCGTCACCCACGACGACATTGGCAAAGATCGCGCCCGGACGGAACTCGAAGTCACGCACGTCCTGGTTGAACACGCTGACGCCGGTGATGTCGCTCGGCAGCAGGTCGGGCGTGAACTGCACCCGTCGGACCGAGCAGTCGATCGACCGCGCGAGCGTCTTGGCCAGCATCGTCTTGCCGACCCCGGGGACGTCCTCGAGGAGCAGGTGCCCCTCGGCGAGCAGCACGGTGATGGCGGTGTGCACGACGTCCGGCTTGCCCTCGATCACCGAGTTGATGGCGCGGGCGAGCCGCCCGGCTACCTCGGTGACCTGCCCCAGTGACGCGGGCGATCCCGCGGGGAGTGAGAGCAACGTGTCCGGCTTCGTCGTGCCCACGGGTGTCGGCCTTGCCTGGTCTTCGTGCCTGCCTTGCACCGGCTGTCCTTCCGTCGTCCCCAAGGCCGCCACGCTGCGCCCCTCCGGGTGGTCGATCGATCTTCCCCCACATCGCACCACCAAAGAAGGGGTTTATGCCGTCTCGTGACCTCGCGAGTCGGCTGCACGGGGTCGTTCGTCACCGCGGCAAGGGCGGATCGGTGTCCCCTGGCCGCGGTGATCCCTCGTTCGGGGGTCGGCGCGTGGCCTGATCGCACCCCGGTGACGAGATATCGTCAAACATGCACCACTTTCCACCACCGATGTGACCTGCAGAAATATCGCGATTGGATCGCAAATTGTGGCGAAAGTGAGGTAGGGACGGCTCATGGTGGAGTAAAGTGGGGGAAACCAGAGGGCCGTGGGGTCCTTGGACGGGTCGGCAGGGGAGGTGGGCGTGATGTTTCTCGGTACGCACAGCCCCCGCCTCGACGACAAGGGCCGGCTGTTCCTCCCCGCGAAGTTCCGCGAGCGGATGTCCGACGGCCTGGTCGTGACCCGGGGCCAGGAGCGCTGCCTCTACGTCTTCCCGATGGACGAGTTCCTCAAGGTGACCCAGCAGATGCAGGCCGCTCCGACCACGAGCAAGGCCGTCCGTGACTTCACCCGCGTCTTCCTGTCCGGCGCCTCCGACGAGGTGCCCGACAAGCAGGGCCGGGTCACGATCCCCGCCAACCTGCGGGCCTACGCGGGCCTGACCCGCGAGTGCACCGTCATCGGTGCAGGGTCCCGGGTCGAGGTCTGGGACACCGACAGCTGGAACACCTACCTCGAGAGCACCGAGCAGGGCTTCTCCGACCAGTCCGAGGAGGTCATCCCCGGACTTCTCTGACCCCCGAGCGTTTCCCACCGCCAGCCCCCTGGAGCCAGGTCTCCAGCCGCTTCGCATCCCGGGACGACTTCCCCCGTCCCGGGCCGCATCCCTTGAAGCGGATGGAGACCTGACTGCAGGGCCACCAGCACCACCGCACCACCGCACTCAGCACCGCCAGCACCCGCACCACCGCCACCGCAGCACCAGCACCGTCCCGCAGGAGATGTCGATGAACGCACGAGGAATGGCCGCCGACCGGCACATTCCCGTGCTCCGCGACCGCATCGTCGAACTGCTCGCCCCAGCCCTCACCGAGCCAGGAGCGGTCTACCTCGACGGCACCCTCGGGATGGGCGGGCACGCCGAAGCGATCCTCGAGCGCTGTCCCCAGGCGCACGTCGTGGGCATCGACCGCGACCAGGAGGCGCTGGCGCTGGCCGCCGAACGCCTCGCTCCGTATGCCGCGCAGGTCACCTTCGTCCACGCCGTGTACGACGAGGTGCCGCGGGCCCTCGCCGAGGCCGGGGTCGACCACGTCGACGCCTCCCTCTATGACCTCGGCGTCTCCTCGCTCCAGCTCGACGAGACCGACCGCGGCTTCTCCTACAGCCAGGACGCCCCACTGGACATGCGCATGGACCAGTCCAGCGGCCCGACCGCGGCCGAGGTGCTCAACACCTACGACGCAGCGGCGCTCGAGACGGTGCTGCGTGACTTCGGCGAGGAGCGGTTCGCGCGCAAGATCGCCGGCGCCATCGTCCGCGAGCGTGAGGAGGCGCCGTTCACCACCTCGGGTCGTCTCGTCGAGCTGCTCAAGAAGGTCGTCCCGGCCGCCTCCCAGAAGAGCGGCGGCCACCCGGGCAAGCGCACCTTCCAGGCCCTGCGGATCGAGGTCAACGCCGAGCTCTCCGTGTGGGCCGCCGCGCTGCCGCGCGCAGTGGATGCCCTTGCGGTCGGCGGACGCATCGCCGTCCTGTCCTACCACTCGCTCGAGGACCGCATCACCAAGCGCGAGCTCTCGGCCGGCGCCAAGGGGAGCAGCCCCCAAGGCCTGCCGGTGGAGCTGCCCGAGCACGCGGCATACCTGCGGTTGCTCACCCGCGGCGCCGAGGAGGCCAGCCCTGCTGAGCAGGCCGCCAACCCCCGATCCGCCTCGGTGCGCCTGCGCGCCGCCGAGCGCACCCGACCCACTGTCGTCACCACGAAGGGAACCCACCGATGAGCCAGCAGACTGCGACCGCGAGGGTCGCATCTCGGGCACCCGCCAGAAGGGTCGCGCCCCCGCAGCCCCTGAGGGTGGTTCCCGCGGCCGTCGGGCACCCGGGCAACGGCGTGTTCGCCGCACTGTGCATGACCCTGCTCTGCGCCGGGCTGTTCGGCCTGCTCATGCTCAACACCGCGATGGCCGAGGGGTCGTTCACGCTGCACAACCTGCAGTCCACCTCGGGTGAGCTCGCCGACACCCAGGACGCCCTGACCCAGGCCATCGACGCCCAGCGCAGCCCGGCCAACCTCGCGGCCCGGGCCACCCGGCTCGGCATGGTGCCGGCCGACTCCGCCGCGTTCCTGCGCCTCTCGGACGGCAAGGTCCTCGGCGTGGCGAAGCCGGCCACCAAGGACGGCGGCTTTACCGTGGTGACGGCTCCACAGGCGCCGTCGGCGAAGTCCGGTCCCGCCCGGAGCAGCAGCCCGGCGGCGACCGTCACGAAGAAGGGGGATGTGACGACGACGACCGTGGTGGTCACCAAGCCGGACGGCTCGGTCGTGACCACCGTGACCAGCGTCAACGCCAGGACCGCGACCACCACGAGCACGACGACGACCAAGGCCCCGCCGAAGAAGCCCGCCACCAAGTCGACGCCGAACGGCACCCCCACCAAGGCCCCCTAGTACCCCACCCACGAACGAGCTCAGACCCACCGACCACCAGGACAGGACGCGAGGTACCCAGTGACGCAGACCCGAGGCAGTCGCCCCGGAGCCACGCGCCCCACTGCGTCCCCGGGTGCTCGAGCAGGGGCGCCGCATCCCAAGGCCGGGCGGCCACGGTCGAGCTCCGCCGTGAAGCCCTCGTCGAAGTCGTCGTCGAAGTCGCACTCGCGGCAGCCTCCGCCCGCCCGCCCCGCGCGCCCCGCGAAGGCTGCGAAGCCGGGCTCCCCCCCGACGAAACGACCCCCCGCGCCGCCGCGTCCGCCGGCCCGTCGCAAGGTCAGCCTCGGCGCGTCCAGTCCGCGTCGGCGGATGCGGAGCATGACGATCGCGGTGCTCTTCGTCTTCAGCATCTTCGGCGCGCAGCTGTTGCGGTTGCAGGGTTTTGACGCCTCGGCGGTGTCCAGGAACGCGCAGTCTTCGCGCACGGCGACCATTGCGCTGCCGGCCATGCGCGGCTCGATCACCGACCGCAACGGCACGATCCTCGCCTCCAGCATCGAGCGACGCACCGTGACCGTCGACCAGACCGCCGTGCCGCAGTACGTCAAGACCGTGGACGGCGTGCGCAGCAAGGTCGGGGTGGCCGGTGCCGCCCACGACCTCTCGCCCCTGCTCGGGATCTCGGTCGACACCCTCACCGCGGCGCTCACGGGCACCGCCAAGTACCGCGTGCTGCAGAAGAACGTCACGCCGCTCAACTGGCGCAAGATCTCCGAGCTGGGCATCAACGGCATCTACTCCGAGGCCACCTCGGACCGCGTCTACCCCACCGCGACAGCCTCTTCGGCGCTGGTCGGTTTCGTGCAGTCAGACGGCACCGCCGGTGCCGGCCTCGAGGTCCTCATGGACAAGACCCTCAAGGGCAAGTCCGGCAAGACCATCTTCGAGCAGTCCCAGGACGGTCGGCCGATCCCGAACGCGCGGCAGGAGACCATCAGCCCGGTGCCGGGTCGGGAGGTCCAGCTCACCATCGACTCCGACCTGCAGTGGTTCGCCCAGAACGCCGTGGCCCAGAAGGTCATCCAGACCCAGGCCCTGTCAGGCACCGTCGTCGTGGAGAACGTCAAGACGGGCGAGCTGCTGGCCGTCGCGTCCTACCCGACCTTCGACCCGAACCAGCCCGGACAGTCGAGCGAGAACTGGACCAACAAGGCCTTCAACGACGTCTACGAGCCCGGCTCCACCGGCAAGGTGATGACCGCCGCGGCCGCCCTCGAAGAGGGCGTGGTGACGCCGTCCGACGTGGTCGAGGTCCCCAACCGGATCCACCGTGCGGGCACGGAGTTCAAGGACAGCCACGACCACCCCACCGAGTACCTCACGTTCGCGGGGGTTCTCGCGCAGTCCAGCAACATCGGCACAATCCTGGCCGGCGAGAAGGTCAAGGCGGCGACGATGTACGACTACTTCACGAAGTTCGGCCTCGGGCACACCTCGGGGATGGGGTTCCCTGGTGAGGGTCCCGGTCTGCTGACCAACGTCAAGGACTGGAGCGGGTCGCAGCGCTACACCGTGCTGTTCGGCCAGGGGTTGTCGGTCAACGCACTCCAGGCAGCCGGTGTCTTCCAGACGATCGCCAACGACGGTGTGCGCATCCCCCCGCGGATCGTGGCTGCGACGGGCGACGGCAAGGGCGGGTTCACCCCGGCTCCCCAGTCCGAACCGGTCAAGGTCGTCTCACCCGCGACCGCCAAGCAGGTGCGCGACATGCTCGAAGGTGTCGTCACCAAGGAGGGCACGGCGCCGGAAGCCAAGATCGCCGGCTACCGCGTGGCTGGCAAGACGGGCACCGCCGACCGCTACGACGCGAGGGTCGGCGGCTACTCGGGCAAGACCTCCAGCTTCATCGGCTTCGCCCCGGCGGATGACCCGGAGATCGTCGTGGCAGTGACCCTGCAACGGCCGATCAAGGGCTACTTCGGCGGCGTGGTGGCCGGTCCGGTGTTCCACGACGTCATGACCTACGCGCTGCAGGAGCTGCAGATCCCGCCCACGGGCACCGCGTCGCCGGTGACCACGATCCGCCCCGAGAAGGTCCCGGCCGCCAGCGACCTGAGCGTCATCCGCGACCGCAAGGCGGGCGCGTCCAGCGCCTCCCGCTGAGGGTAGGCTCGCTGTCCGTGCCATCCCCCCGTCCGTCGTCCCCGCAGGCGACCCCGCTCTCCGCCGTGGCCTCCCTCGTCGGGGGAGCGCTGGTCGGTGAGAACCGCCGGGTCACGGGGGTGAGCCTGTCGTCGCAGGACGTCGTGCCGGGAGACCTCTACGCAGCCCTTCCCGGCGCCAACGCCCACGGGGCTCGGTATGCCGCGGGGGCGCGGGAAGCGGGCGCGGCCGCCGTCCTCACGGACGAGGCAGGGCTCGAGCTCCTCGACGCCGAGGGGGTCGACCTGCCCCGCGTCGTCGTCGAGCAGCCACGCAGCGTCGTCGGCCGCGCGGCCTCCCTCGTCTACGGCACGGGCAGTCTCCCGATGCGGATGTACGGCGTGACGGGGACCAACGGGAAGACCACGACGGCCTACCTCATCAACTCGGCCCTGACGGCCCTTCGCCACACCACCGGCCTGATCGGCACCGTCGAGACGCGGATCGGTGACGAGCGGGTCAAGAGTGTCCGCACGACGCCTGAGGCGACCGTGCTCCACGCACTGCTCGCGGTGATGATCGAGCGCTCCATCGACTCCTGTGTCATGGAGGTGTCGAGCCACGCCCTGAGCCAGCACCGGGTGGACGGCGTGGTCTACGACGTCGCGCTGTTCACCAACCTCTCGCAGGACCACCTCGACTTCCACCCCACGATGCGTGACTACTTCCTGGCCAAGGCAGAGCTGTTCACCCCGGAGCGCTCCCGGCGCGCGATCGTGTGCGTCGACGACGAGTGGGGTCAGGAGCTGAGCACGCTGGCCACCGTGCCCGTCACGACGCTGACCTCGATGGCCGACGTGGACGCCGACTGGCGGGTCGTCGCGGGGGAGCACGATCCTTCCGCGTTCACCCTGTCCGACGGGGTGACGACTCTCCACCTGCGATCGGCCCTGCCCGGCGACTTCAACCGCGTCAACACGGCGATGGCGGCCCTGGCGCTGGTGGCCGGGGGGATCGAGCCGCAGGATGCCGAGCGCGCCCTCCTGGTCGACCCGCACGTCCCCGGCCGGATGGAGCGTGTGGACGTCGAGGTCGTCACCCCTGCCCAGCTCGACCTGCCACTCGTCGTCGTGGACTACGCGCACAGCCCCGACGCGGTGGCCGCGGCCCTCAAGGCGTTGCGTCCCCAGACCGCCGGCGCCCTCGTCGTCGTCCTCGGCGCGGGAGGCGACCGCGACCGCGGCAAGCGCGGCGCCATGGGGGCGGCCGCCGCGTCGAACGCCGACCTGGTCGTCGTGACGGACGACAACCCCCGCTCCGAGGACCCCGCGGCGATCCGCGCCGCGGTGCTCGACGGGGCGAGGGGGCTCGAGACCGCCACTCCGGTGGTGCTGCGCGAGGTCGCCGGTCGCGCGCAGGCCATCGCCGAGGCGGTCCGTGCCGCTCACGACGCCGGACCCGGGAGCGTGGTCGCCGTCGTCGGCAAGGGCCACGAGACGGGGCAGGAGATCGCGGGGACCGTGCACCCGTTCGACGACCGGGCCGAGGCGCGTCACGCCCTGGAAGCACTGTTCGCGAAGGCCGATGGCCCCCAGGGTGGTGGCAGTCGATGATCCCTTTGTCGCTCAAGGAGATTGCCGAGATCACGGGCGGCCGGCTCGAGGGTCTGGACGACGCCGCGGCTGCCGCAGTCGTCATCGACGGCCCGGTCGTCACCGACTCGCGCGAGGCGGGACCGGGTGGGCTCTACATCGCCCGCATCGGCGAACAGATGGACGGCCACCAGTTCGTGTCCTCCGCCGCTGCGCTCGGGGCCGCGGCCGCGATGACGACGAGACCGGTGGAGGGCCTGCCGTGCGTCGTGGTCGAGGACATCCAGGCCGGACTGGCCTCGCTCGCGCGGGCGGTCGTCGACAGGCATCCGGACCTCACGGTCATCGGCATCACGGGTTCCTCGGGCAAGACCTCGACCAAGGACCTGCTCGCCAGCGTCCTGTCCAGCGCGGCGCCGACCGTGGCCCCGGTGGGCTCCCTGAACTCCGAGGTCGGTGTGCCGCTGACCGTGTTTCGCGTCACGGCGCAGACCCGGTTCCTCGTCGTCGAGATGGGTGCCCGCGGGGTGGGGCACATCGAGTACCTCACGCGAATCGCCCCGCCCAGCATCGGGATCGAGCTCAACGTCGGGACCGCGCACGTGGGGGAGTTCGGTTCCCGCGAGGCCATCGCTGTCGCGAAGGCCGAACTCGTCCAGGCCCTGCCACCTGGCGGGCTCGCGGTCCTGAACGCCGACGACCCGGTCGTCCGCGCCATGGCATCGCAGACCACTGCCCGGGTGCGGTTCGTCGGCACGGCACCCGAGGCCGACGTCCGGGCGACCGACATCACCCTCGACGAGCGGGGTCGACCGTCGTTCGCGGTGACCACACCCGAGGGCGGCGCCCGGGTCACCCTCCCCTTGCATGGCGAGCACCACGTGGGCAACGCCCTGGCCGTCGTCGCGACGGCGCTCGAGTGCGGGTTGGCCCTCACCGAAGTCGTTGCCGCCCTGGCGACCGCCGTGCCGGCGTCACGCTGGCGGATGGAGGTCACCGAACGACCCGACGGCGTGACCGTCGTCAACGACGCCTACAACGCGAACCCGGACTCGATGCGAGCGGCACTCAAGGCCCTGGTGGCGATGGGCGGCGGCCGGGGCCGCGACGACACCACGCCGGCACGCCGCACCTGGGCCGTCCTCGGGTCGATGCTCGAGCTCGGCGAGGACTCGACCACGGAGCACGACGCCATCGGACGTCTCGCGGTGAGACTCAACATCTCCCGGCTCGTGGTGGTGGGTGACACCGCCCGCCCGATGGCGACCGGAGCCCAGCACGAGGGGTCCTGGGGCGACGAGGCCGTGTGGGTGCCGGATGCGGACGCCGCCTACGATCTGCTGGCCGAAGAACTTCGGCCAGGTGACGTCGTGTTGTTCAAGTCCAGCCGTGATGCCGGACTACGGTGGCTCGGAGACAGACTGGCCGGTACTGGCGCAGCCAACAGCGAGGAGGGCACGACGTGAAGGCGGTGCTGCTCGCGGCCGTCATCTCCCTCGTGGGCGCGCTGTTCGGCACGCCGATGTTCATCAAGTTCCTCGTCCGCCGTGGCTACGGCCAGTTCATCCGCGACGACGGCCCGACCTCGCACCACACCAAGCGCGGGACGCCCACCATGGGTGGCGCGGTCATCATCGGCTCCAGCCTCGCGGCCTACGGTCTCGCGCACCTGCTCACCGGCACCCCGCTGACCTGGAGCGGCGTGCTCGTCCTGTTCCTCATGGCAGGGCTGGGGCTCGTCGGGTTCCTCGACGACTACATCAAGATCTCCAAGCAGCGCAGCCTCGGCCTGCGGTCCCGTGAGAAGCTCATCGGCCAGACCCTGGTCGCCGTCGTCTTCGCCGTGCTGGTGCTGCAGTTCCCCAACAGCAAGAACCGCACCCCCGGGTCGACCCACATCTCGTTCGTCCGAGACACCGGGTTCGACCTGGCCTTCGCCGGCACGCTGCTCGGGCTGATCCTGTTCATCATCTGGGCCAACATCATGATTGCCGGCACGTCCAACGGGGTGAACCTCACCGACGGACTCGACGGCCTGGCCACCGGGGCCTCCGTCATGGTCTTCGCCGCCTACGTCCTCATCGGCATCTGGCAGGGCAACCAGAACTGCCAGACCACCCCCGGTCTCAAGTGCTACGAGGTGCGTGACTCCCGAGACCTTGCCGTCGTGGCCGCCGCGGCCATGGGGGCGTGCTTCGGGTTCCTGTGGTGGAACGCGTCCCCGGCCAAGATCTTCATGGGTGACACCGGCTCCCTGGCCCTCGGTGGACTGCTCGCCGGACTGGCGATCACCACCCGCACCGAACTGCTCGTCGTCATCCTCGGCGGACTGTTCGTCGCGATCACGCTCTCGGTCATCATCCAGGTCGGCTCGTTCAAGCTGACCGGCAAACGGGTCTTCCGCATGGCGCCGCTGCAGCACCACTTCGAGCTGCTCGGCTGGAACGAAGTCACCATCGTCATCAGGTTCTGGATCATCGCGGGGCTGTTCGTCGCCCTCGGCCTCGGCCTGTTCTACGCAGAGTGGGTCGTGGGCGCGGCGTGAGCACCGGACCGATCTCGGGTCCCGGCAGTGGCAGCAACGGCGCCGTCGGCGGGCGGCTCGACGGCCTGACGAGTGCCTCGGCCGACTGGAGCGGGCTCGACGTCCTCGTCGCCGGTGTCGGCGTGAGCGGCTTCGCCGCGGCCGACGCACTCCACGAGCGCGGCGCGCGAGTGGTCGCGGTCGACGGGGGAGACGCCGAGGGCAACACCGCCCTCGGCGAGCGGGCCCGCATCCTCGACATCCTCGGCGTGGACGTGCGCCTCGGCCCCGACCACGTCGCGGGTATGCCGGAGGGCCGGCTTCCCGACCTCGTCGTCACCTCACCGGGGTGGCGCCCGGACCAGCCGCTGCTCCTGGCAGCCGCGCAGGCCGGCATACCCGTCTGGGGTGAGGTGGAGCTCGCCTGGCGGATGCGTGCGGAGGTCGGCCCGGCACCGTGGCTGACGATCACCGGCACCAACGGCAAGACGACCACGGTCACCATGCTCGCGTCGATGCTGAGGGCAGCGGGACTGCGCGCCACCGCTGCCGGCAACGTCGGCACCCCGATCCTCGAGGCGGTGCTGCACCCCGAGCCCTATGACGTGATCGCGGTGGAGCTGTCCAGCTTCCAGCTGCACTGGTCGGACTCGATCGCCCCCTACGCCTCGGCGTGCCTCAACGTCGCCCCTGACCACGTCGACTGGCACGGATCGATGGAGGAGTACCAGCGGGCCAAGGGCAAGGTCTATGCGCGGACCAAGGTCGCCTGCGTCTACAACGTGCAGGACCCCGTCACCGAACGGCTGGTCATGGATGCCGAGGTGCAGGAGGGCTGTCGCGCGATCGGGTTCACCCTCGGCACACCGGCGCTGTCGATGGTGGGCGTCGTCGACGACATCCTCGCCGACCGTGCCTTCGTCGAGCAGCGCAAGACCTCGGCCGCCGAGCTGGCCACCCTCGACGACGTCCGCGGCAGCGCCGCGACCCTGGCACCGCACAACCTGGCCAACGCCCTGGCGGCGGCGGCCCTGGCCCGGGCCTACGGCGTGGCCCCGCTGGCCGTCCGCGACGGACTGCGGGCCTTCACCCCCGACCCGCACCGCATCGCCGACTGCGGCGAGGTCGACGGGGTCCGCTATGTCGACGACTCCAAGGCGACGAACCCGCACGCGGCGGCCGCCTCGCTGCACGCCTTCGAGCACGTCGTCTGGATCGCCGGTGGGCTGCTCAAGGGCGCCGACGTCGACGACCTGGTCCGCGATGCGGCCGACCGGCTGCGCGGCGTCGTCCTCATCGGCGCGGACCGCGCCCGGCTCGCCGAGGCGTTGGGCCGACACGCGCCGGATGTCCCCGTCGTCGAGGTGTCGAGCACGGACACTGGAGTCATGGAGACCGTCGTCGCGAGCGCGGCCGAGCTGGCCCAGCCCGGCGACGTCGTGCTGCTCGCCCCGGCAGCGGCCTCGATGGACATGTTCCCCAACTACGGTGCCCGAGGCGATGCCTTCGCTGCGGCGGTCGCCCGCCACGCCGGGTCCGCGGGAGACTAGCCGTGAGCAGTGCCACCACCTCGCCCTCCAGGGCGCGGACCGCGTCGCACGCCTCCTCGAACCGCGCATCCTCGACCCAGGAGGAGGCCGGCCGGGTCGGCGGCTGGCTGCAGCGACTCGACTCGCCGGTCACGAGCTACTACGTCCTGCTCAGCGTGACCGTCGTGCTCGTCGTCATCGGCCTGATCATGGTCCTGTCCGCCTCGTCGGTGAAGTCGCTGGTCCAGACCGACAACGCCACGCCCTATGTCTTCTTCCGCAAACAGCTCCAGTTCGCAGCCATGGGAGCGATCGCCATGATCGTCGCCGTGCGCATCCCCCCACGGGCCTGGAAGGCGTTGGCCGTGCCGATCCTGGTCGGCTCGCTGCTGCTGCAGCTGCTCGTCTTCACGCCGCTGGGCGTGTCCGTCAACGGCAACCGCAACTGGCTGGCCATGGGCCCGATCACCCTGCAGCCCTCCGAGTTCGCCAAGATCGGGCTGATCCTCGTGGGTGCCACCGTCCTCACCGCCAAGCGCAGGCTGCTGGGCCAGCTGCGACACGTCCTCATCCCGTTCCTCGTCCCGGTCGCGGCAGGGACGATCGGCCTCGTCCTGCTCGGTCACGACCTCGGTACGGTCATGGTGATGGGCGGGATAGTCGCCGGACTGTTGTTCGCCGCGGGAGTGCCGCGCCGGATGTTCGTCTACGGCTGCTCGCTGTTCGCTGCCCTCGCCGTGACCATGGTGGTGACGAGCCCCAACCGGCTGGCCCGGTTCGACGTCTGGCTGGGCAAGGACACCAACGAGTACGGCGCCTACCGCCAGCCACTGCACGGCCGCTACGCCCTCGCCGACGGTGGCTGGTGGGGAGTCGGCCTCGGCGCCAGCCGTGAGAAGTGGCAGTGGTTGCCCGAGGCCCACAACGACTTCATCTTCGCGATCCTCGGCGAGGAGCTCGGCCTTCCCGGCACCTTGGTGCTGCTCGGCCTGTTCTGCGCCCTCGCCCTGGTCTGCTACCGGATCGTGCTGCGCACCGACGACATCTTCGTGCGGGTCGCCACCGCTGGTGTGATGGCGTGGATCGTGGTCCAGGCCATCATCAACATCGGTGCCGTGATCGGGCTCCTCCCGGTGATCGGCGTGCCGCTGCCGCTCGTCTCCTACGGCGGCTCGTCGCTCATGACCACGATGTTCGCCCTGGGCATGCTGTTGTCCTTTGCCCGCAAGGAACCAGGCTGTTCCGAGGCGCTGTCGGCCAAGCCGTCCGTGGTGCGTCGCTCGCTCGCGGTCCTGCCAAGACGTCGGGGACGTCGCTGATGTCTGCTGAGACCACCCCGACGTCGGTGCTGCTGGCCGGTGGCGGGACGGCTGGTCACGTGTCGCCCCTCCTGGCCCTCGCCGACTGTCTGCGCCGGCGTGACCCCGAGGTCGTGATCACGGCTCTCGGCACCGAGTCGGGCCTCGAGGCAAGGCTGGTCCCCGACCGTGGGTACTCGTTGATGACGGTGCCCAAGGTGCCGCTGCCCCGCAGGCCGTCCGGTGACCTGCTCCGCCTCCCGGGCAACCTGCGCGCCGCAGTCGCGGCCGCCGAGCGGGCCATCGAGCAGTCCGGTGCGCAAGTGGTCGTCGGCTTCGGTGGCTACGTCTCGACCCCTGCCTACCTCGCCGCCCGCCGCCGACACGTCCCGATCGTCGTGCACGAGCAGAACGCCCGCCCCGGCCTGGCCAACCGAGTCGGCGCCCGGATGACCCGGTTCGTGGCCACGACGTTCGCGAGCACCCGGCTGGCCCACGCGACCGCGATCGGCATGCCGCTGCGCCGCGAGATCGCCCAGCTCGACCGCATCGCGGTGCGCCCGGAGGCCCTGGCCCACTTCGGGCTGGAGGCCACCTGGCCGACCGTGCTCGTCACCGGCGGGTCGCKGGGCGCCCMGCGGCTCAACACGACGTTCGAGGCCAGGGCCGCGACGCTGCGGGCGGCCGGGGTGCAGGTGCTGCACCTCACGGGAGCAGGCAAGGAGTTCGTCGTCGACAACAGCGGGACCGGCGCGCCCTACGTCGTCGCCCCCTATGCCGACCGGATGGACCTCGCGTATGCCGCGGCCGACCTCGTCGTCGCCCGCGCCGGCGCCAACACCGTCTGTGAGCTGACCGCCGTGGGACTGCCTGCGGTCTACGTCCCGCTGCCGATCGGCAACGGGGAACAGCGGTTCAACGCCGCTGACGTCGTGGCTGCGGGTGGCGGCCTGCTGGTCGATGATGCGGCGCTCACACCGGGCTGGGTCGACGACACCCTGGTGCCGCTCGTGTCGGACCGCGCCCGGCTGGACGCGATGGCGGCAGCCTCGGCGGCCACGGGGGAGCGGGGCGCTGACGAGCTCCTGGCCGACCTGGTGGTCGCTGCCTTCACGGATTCCCTTGCGGGGCAACGATGAACGGCACCAACGAACGCTTCGACTTCACCGAGCCCGTTCCTCCACTGGGCGACCTCGGCTCCATCCACTTCATCGCCATCGGAGGCGCTGGCATGTCCGGCGTGGCGCGGGTGATGCTGGCCCGAGGGTGTGCGGTCAGCGGCTCCGACGCCAAGCATTCCCCGGTGCTGGCGGCCCTGGCCGCAGAAGGCGCGGACGTCCACGTCGGCCACGACGCGGCATACGTCGAGGGCAAGGACACCGTCGTCATCTCCTCGGCGATCCGCGAGTCCAACATCGAGCTAGCGGCCGCCCGCGCGGCGGGCCTGCGCGTCCTCCACCGTTCCCAGGCCCTCGCGAGCACCATGGCGGACTCGCGACGTGTGGCCGTCGCAGGCGCCAACGGCAAGACCACGACGACGTCGATGCTGACGGTCGCGCTCCAGCACTGCGGCGTCGACCCGTCCTTCGCTGCCGGCGGCGAGCTCGCCAAGCACGGCACCAACGCGCACTGGGGCACCGGCGAGGTGTTCGTCGCGGAGGCCGACGAGAGCGACGGCTCGTTCCTCGTCTACCGTCCCGAGGTCGCTGTCGTGACCAACGTGCAGCCCGACCACCTCGACTTCTACGGCACGTTCGAGCGGGTCCAGGAGGCCTACGCCGCCTTCGCGGCGACCCTCGTCGAGGGCGGCCTGCTCGTCGCCTGCCAGGACGACCAGGGGTCCCGCGAGCTGGCCGAGGCGGCGCGAGCCGCGGGCACCCGGGTGCTGACCTACGGCTGGTCGAGCGACGCCGACGTCGTCCTGCGCGACGAGGTCTTCCGCGGGCTCATGGGTCGGGTCACGGTCACCGGGCCCGACGGCGTCCCGCGCAACCTGCGGATCAACATCCCCGGTCGACACAACCTGCTCAACGCCGCCGCCGCCTACACCGTCGCCGTCGACGGCCTCGGCCAGGACCCCACCCGCGTGCTCGACGGGCTGTTCGGCTTCACCGGCACCCGTCGTCGGTTCGAGCCCAAGGGCTCGGCGGCCGGAGTCTCGGTCGTCGACGACTACGCCCACAACCCCGGCAAGGTCGCGGCCGTCGTGGGCACGGGCGCGGACCTCGCAGGCGAGGGGCGGCTGGTCGTCGTCTTCCAGCCGCACCTCTACTCGCGCACGCGGGACTTCGCCCGCGAGTTCGCGGCAGCGCTGCTGCCCGCCGACGTGGTCGTCCTCATGGACATCTACGCAGCCCGGGAGGACCCCATGCCGGGAGTGTCCTCCCAGCTCGTCGCGGACGCGCTGCGTGAGCTGCGTCCGGACGCGGATGTCACCGTCATCCCCTCCTGGTCGGCTGTGGCCGAGCACGTCGCGGGTCGGACCCGCGAGGGCGACCTCGTCATCACGGTGGGTGCCGGGGACGTGACGATGATCGGGCCCGAGATCCTGCGCGCCCTCGGTCAGGCATGAGCCGTCATCCCGGGTCCGCCGGACGGGTGGGCCGCACCGGCCTCGCGTCGTCCCGTGCGCGGTTCCAGCGCCGAGCCCACGAGGTGCGCCAGCGCCCCCTGCGACTGCTCGCGTATGCCGCCGCGAGCCTCGCGGTCGTGGTGCTCCTCGGGTGGGTGGTCGGGTTCAGCCCGGTCCTCGCCGTCCGCCACGTCGAGGTGGTCGGGGTCCCCGAAGCCGAGGTCGCGGCCATCAGGGCCATGGCGATGGTGCCGCTGGGGGAGCCCTTGGCGCGGGTCGACAGTGGCGCCGTGGCCGCCCGCGTGGCCGAGCGGGCCACCGTGGCAGATGTCTCGATCGAACGGTCCTGGCCCAGCACCCTGGTCATCCACGCCAGTCCCCGGCAACCGTTCCTCGTCGTCAAGAACCCTCAAGGTCAACTACAGGTTGTGGATGAGACGGGGGTTGCCTATGCCCAGGTCAGCACCCCTCCGCGCGGGGTTCCGACGGTGAACGCCGCCACGACTGCCGCCCTGTCTCGCGACGCCCTCGCAGCGGCCGTGAGCGTCCTGAAGGTACTCCCCGCGGCGACGCAGAAGCGGGTCACCAACATCACCGTCAGCAGCGCCAACCTGGTCACGCTGAGGATCGGCCGGACGTCCGTGGTCTGGGGCGGGATCGACGAACCGGAGCGCAAGGTGGCGATCATGACGGCGCTGCTCAAGTCGCACCCGAAGCTGATCGATGTCAGTGCTCCGAGCACGCCCGTCACCCGCTGAGGGGGACCCCCGCAGCCCGTGTCACACTGTGACCTGTGGGGCTGAAGTGACGGGTGTGACAGACCATCCGACAGCCCTCCGGAAAACTGCTGAATCGGGTGAATCTGTGCTGCGACACGCGGTCGATCAGGTTGCCTGCGACCCATGTGACGCATAGCGTCGGCGACACCGAAACGTAGGCATTTGGACGTGGACGAGGGTAACCCTCAACGTGACGTTTAGACACCGCGATCGGTCGGCGAGCACCACCACGGACTCGTCACCACCCAGCGACGACCACCACCGAGCACCGCATTCAGGAAGGCCCACGCCGTGGCAGCACCACAGAACTACCTGGCCGTCATCAAGGTCGTCGGCATCGGCGGAGGCGGCGTCAACGCCATCAACCGCATGATCGAGGTCGGCCTCAAGGGCGTCGAGTTCATCGCCGTCAACACTGACGCCCAGGCGCTGCTGATGAGCGACGCCGACGTCAAGCTCGACATCGGCCGCGAGCTCACCCGTGGCCTCGGTGCGGGCGCCGACCCCGAGGTCGGCAAGAAGGCCGCCGAGGACCACGCGGAGGAGATCGAGGAGGTCCTCAAGGGCGCCGACATGGTCTTCGTCACCGCGGGTGAGGGTGGCGGCACCGGCACCGGTGGGGCGCCGGTGGTCGCCAAGATCGCCAGGGGGCTCGGTGCGCTGACCATCGGTGTGGTGACGCGTCCGTTCACCTTCGAGGGACGTCGTCGCGCCAACCAGGCCGAGACCGGCATCGCCAACCTGCGCGAAGAGGTCGACACCCTGATCGTCATCCCCAACGACCGGCTGCTGTCGATCAGCGACCGCACCGTCAGCATGCTCGACGCCTTCCGCTCGGCCGACCAGGTGCTGCTGTCCGGTGTCCAGGGCATCACCGACCTCATCACGACGCCGGGACTGATCAACCTCGACTTCGCCGACGTCAAGTCCGTCATGCAGGGCGCCGGCTCCGCCCTCATGGGCATCGGCTCCTCGCGGGGCGACGACAGGGCAGTCCAGGCCGCCGAGCTCGCCATCTCCAGCCCCCTGCTCGAGGCCAGCATCGACGGGGCCCACGGGGTGCTCCTGTCCATCCAGGGCGGTAGCGACCTCGGGCTCTTCGAGATCAACGAGGCCGCCCGACTGGTGCAGGAAGCTGCCCACCCCGAGGCCAACATCATCTTCGGCGCCGTGATCGACGACGCCCTCGGCGACGAGGTGCGGGTCACCGTGATCGCCGCGGGCTTTGACGGCGGCGCCCCCCTCAAGCGCGAGAACGACCGCGCGATCGGACAGATCCAGGGCTCCTCCCGCCCGGCCCAGCAGCCGGCGACCCCGGCCGCACCCGCCGCCGCGGCTCCGCCGGCCGCCGAGCCGCCGAGGTTCGAGCCCTCCGCGCCGCCGGCCCCGTCGCGCGACGCCCCCGTCCAGACGTCGGAGGCCGCACCGGTCGAGCCCGCCGCCCAGCGCGAACCCGCTGGTCGCCCGCCACGGACGGTCACCTTCGATGAGGGCGACGACCTGGACGTGCCGGACTTCCTGAAGTAGCGACACCCGCAGTAGCGACACGCTGAGACCACGCCGACAGGGGCGCCGGACGACTCCGGCGCCCCTGTCGTAGGTTGGGGCGGTGTTCTACTGGCGCGCACACACCGGTCCCGTGCAATGGGCCTTCACCGACCGCGAGGGTGGCGTCAGCGGCGGCGACTTCCACTCCCTCAATCTCGGTGGACACGTGGGAGACGATGTGGAGGCCGTCGAGGAGAATCGGAATCGGGTCGCGAAATCCGTTGGGATTCAACGCGATCGCCTGTTGTTCATGCAGCAGTGCCATGGCAACGAGGTCATCGTCGTCGACGGGGAGTGGGGCTCGGACGGCCCGCCCCCGGCTGACGGGCTGGTGACCGCCACCCCGGGTTTGGCCCTCGCAGTGCTCGTGGCCGACTGCACCCCGGTGCTGCTGGCCGACCCTGCTGCCGGCGTCGTGGCAGCCGTGCATGCCGGTCGGCCCGGGATGATGTCGCGCATCGTCGGGTCCGCGGTGCAGCAGATGCGCGACCTCGGTGCCCGTGACATCAGCGCCGTGGTCGGACCGTCGGTCTGCGGACGGTGCTACGAGGTTCCGGAGCAGATGCGCGAGGCCGCGGCGCACGTGGCGCCCGAGTCGTCCGCGAGGTCGTGGTCCGGCACTCCGGCCATCGATGTCGCGACGGGGGTTGTCGCCCAGCTGATTGCCCACGGTGTCGGGGTGCAGTGGGTCCCGGGGTGTGCCCGCGAGGACCAGCGGCTCTTCTCCTACCGCAGGGACGGGCGCACCGGTCGCTTCGCCGGGGTCGTCGTGGCCGGGGTCGCGTGAGCAGCGACGAGGGGCGTCGCGCCGAGCTCGCCGACAACCTTGCCCGGGTCCGCGAGCGGATCGACGCTGCCTGTGCCCGGGCTGGACGGGACCCCTCGGAGGTCACGCTGATCGCGGTGACCAAGTTCTTCCCCGCCAGCGACATCGAGCTCCTGGTGGAGCTCGGCATCACGGCGATCGGCGAGAACCGCGACCAGGAGGCCTCGGTCAAGGTGTCCGAGCTGGCCCGGCGACAGGACGTGCAGGTGCACTTCATCGGTCGGCTCCAGACCAACAAGGCGGGGTCGGTCGTGTCCTATGCCGACGTCGTGCAGTCGGTCGACCGTCCCAAGCTCGTCGCAGCCCTCGATCGCGCGGCCGCCGCCCGTGGTGTGCGTCCGGCTGTCCTGGTCCAGGTCTCCCTCGACGACCCCCCCGACCGGGGTGGGGTCGCGCCGCAGGATGCCGACACCCTGGCCGACGAGGTGGCCGGCTGCGACCACCTCGACCTGCGCGGGGTGATGGCGGTCGCGCCGCTCGGGGCCGACCCCGAGGCGGCGTTCGCGCGCCTGCGCTCGGTCGCACGCCGCATACAAAGGGCTCATCCTGGGGCGACCTGGATCTCCGCGGGGATGAGTGGTGACCTCGAGGCAGCTGTGGCGCACGGAGCGACACACCTGCGTGTCGGGAGCGCAATCCTCGGTTCTCGGCAGTCACACCGGTAACTTCTGTTGCGAAGACGGCGATGACGTGGACCAGGCGTGATCGTGAACGGACAGTAGGCACTGAACCCAAAGGGAGCTCGCACATGGCTGGGGCGCTGCGCAAGACGATGGTGTACCTCGGGCTCGCCGAGGATGACGAGCGCTACGACGGTTACGACGAGTACGACTACGACGAGCCCTCCCGTCAGGAGGCCCCGGCAGAGCGCTCGGCCGCCGTCACCCCGCTGCCGCAGCGCACGCCCGTGGCCCGGGTCGTCCGCGACGTCGAGGTGGGTGCGCTGAACCGCATCACCACGATCCACCCGCGCACCTACAACGAGGCCAAGAACATCGGCGAGAGCTTCCGCGACGGAACGCCGGTCATCATGAACCTCTCGGACATGGACGACTCGGACGCCAAGCGCCTGGTCGACTTCGCGGCCGGCCTGGTCTTCGGCCTGCACGGGCAGATCGAGCGGGTCACCTCCAAGGTGTTCCTGCTGTCGCCGGCCCACGTCGAGGTCTCGGCGGAGGAGGGCCCCGCAGCCCCCACCGCTGCCCGCGGCCTGTTCAACCAGAGCTGACCCACACAGCCCACGCCAAGCCTCCCATGGCAGGGTGAGCCCATGCTGCTGGGTCAGAACATCGTCGCGAGCACGATCCGCTTCGCCCTCTTCCTCTTCTTCGTGATCCTGCTGGGGCGCCTCGTCCTCGACTGGGTGCAGGCCTTCGCCCGAGACTGGCGCCCGCGCGGCCCGCTGCTGGTCGTCGCCGAGTTCGTCTACACGATCACGGACCCGCCGCTCAAGGCCCTGCGCAAGGTGATCCCGCCGCTGACGCTGGGCACCCTGCGCCTCGATCTGGCGTTCCTGGTCCTGATGCTGCTGACCAGTCTTTCGTTGAGCCTGCTCTAGTCGACCACTTTGCGACGAGCCTCATTCTGTCGGCGCTGCATCCTCTAGGCTGGCGCGTGACCCATTCTCTGGGATGCTTTACCTGCACTGCTCATGCCAGCCAACCGAGGTGACTACATGACGCTCACGCCTGAGGACGTCCTCAACAAGAACTTCACGCCGACGCAGTTCCGGCGCGGCTACGACGAACGCGAGGTGGACGACTTCCTCGACGAGGTGGTCGCCGAGATGCGTCGCATCGTCAAGGAGGGGGATGACCTCCGTGACCAGCTGAACGAGTGCCGGCAGACCAAGGGCATGCCGGTCGTCGCCAAGGCCGACCCCAACGCTGCCGCGGCCAAGGCAGCGGACGCCAAGGCCGCCCAGGAGGCGGAGGCGAAGGCCACCCGCGAGGTCGAGGAGCGCCTGGCCGCGATCACCGCGAAGGCGGACCAGGCCGAGAAGGCCGCCCAGGAGCGCGTGGCTGCAGCTGTTGCTCGCGCCGAGGAGGCCGAGAAGACGGCGCAGGCACGTGCCGAGGAGGCTGAGCAGGCCGCCCAGGGCCGGATCTCGGACACCGAGAAGGGTGCCCAGGAGCGCGCGCAGGCCGTCGAGGCCCGCGCCAAGGAGGCGGAGCAGCGTGCCGCCGAGGCAGAGCAGCGTGCCGCCGAGGCCAAGCAGCAGGCCGCCGAGGCCCAGCAGCAGGCCGAGGAGGCCCAGCGGCAGGCCGAGGAGCTCCAGCGCGCCAACGACGAGCAGACCAAGGCCCTCGAGGCCGCTCGGGTCGAGGCGGCCCAGGCAACGCAGGCGGCCCAGGCAGCGCCCATCGTCGCAGCGGAACAGGGCAACAACGCCGCCGCGGCAATGGGTGCCGGGGCCGCTGGTGGTGGCGCCAGCGCTGCAGCCCTGCTGGAGATGGCGCAGCGACTGCACGACGAGCACGTGGGCCAGGGCGAGTCGACCAGGGACCGCTTGATCTCCGAGGCACAGGCACGGCACGACGAGCTCGTGGGCGACGGCCAGAGCCGGCACGACGAGCTGATCACGGTGGGCCAGAACAAGCACGACGAGCTGCTCTCGGTGGGTCAGTCCCGCCACGACGAGCTGCTGGCCACGGCGCAGGCCCGGCACGACGAGCTTGTCGGCGAGGCGACCACCAAGCATGAGCAGATGATCACGGAGGCTCGCGAGCGCTCGACCGGCATGGTCCACGAGGCCCAGCAGAAGAAGGCGCAGATCCTCGAGGAGCTCGGTCGCGAGCGCAGCATGCTCGAGAAGAAGATCGACGAGCTGCGGACCTTCGAGCGCGACTACCGTGCGCGGCTCAAGAACTACATCGAGGAGCAGCTCGCCGACCTCGAGCAGATCGATGTGGAGCCCGCAGAGGCTGGCGACGATCAGGCGCAGGACGAAGGCAACTCCGACAACCAGTAGGAGACCCGGCGTCCGGCCACGGGCAGCAGTGCACGAAGAGAGCGCCCACCGCATCGCGGTGGGCGCTCTCTGGCGTTCCGAGAGCCCCGCGTTCCAACGGTTTTGGCATGGACAGCGTTTTGCCGTTGAGTCCGCAGCGCGCAGCGCTTATCCTCACCGCACCTGTGCGCGCTCGTCTAGGAGCGCCATGCGACCGAGGGGCCTGGCACACCATGGTTCAAAAGGCGAGAGCTGCGACGAAGTCCGCATCGGCGAGCAAGGCTTCCGCCGCGACAAAGGCCGTGCCCGCGAAGAAGGCAACCCCCGCGAAGAGGACCGCGCCTGCGAAGAAGACCGCGCCCGCCACGAAGGCCAGTGCCGCGCCAGCGAAGAAGGCCGCACCCGCCAAGAAGGCCGCCCCAGTGAAGAAGACCAGCGCCGCGCAGGCCACGAAGGCCGCACCCGCCAAGAAGGCCGCACCCGCCAAGAAGGCCGCGCCTGCGAAGAAGGCCGCGCCTGCGAAGAAGGCCGCGCCCGCCAAGAAGGCCGCGCCCGGCACGAAGGCCAGCGCCGCACCCGCGAAGAAGGCCGCACCCGCGAAAGCCGCGCCCGCCAAGAAGGCCACCCCGGCCACGAAGGCCAGCGCCGCGCCCGCGAAGAAGGCCAGCGCGGCACCCCTCAGGAAGACCGCCCCGGTGAAGAAGACCAGCGCCGCCACTCGGACCGCCCCCCGGTCCCTGCGGGTCCGTGACGACGAGTCCCCGTGGACGGCCAAGGAGCTGCGCGAGATCCGCACCGCGATCGAGGCCGACGTCGCGCACCTGCGCCAGGAGATCACCGTTGCCGAGGCCGATCTGGTGGGGCTGATGCGGGACGCCGGCGACGGCGCCGGCGACGACCAGGCCGATGCGGGCGCCAAGACGTTCGAACGCGAGCAGGAGATCTCGCTGGCCAACAACGCCCGCGAGATGCTCGACCAGAACCTCCACGCCATCGAGCGACTCGACAACGGCAGCTACGGAATCTGCGAGTCCTGCGGCAACCCGATCGGCAAACTTCGCCTTCAGGCCGCTCCTCGTGCGACCCTATGCGTGACATGCAAGACGAAGCAGGAGCGCCGCTGATCGCGGCCGACGAGTCCCCCTCCACCTCCAGACCCACACCAGAGCGCCGCGGCCTCTTCGGCCTGATGGCCGCAGCGGCCCTCACGGCCTACCTCGCGGACCAGGCAACCAAGGCCTGGGCGCTGGACCACCTGGACCCGGGAGCACCCGTCAACGTCGTCGGGGAGTTCATCCGGCTCAACCTCATCCGCAACGCCGGCGCGGCGTTCTCCATCGGCAACGGCGCCACCTGGGTGCTCACCCTGATCGCGTTCGCCGTGCTGGTCGTCATCATCCGCACGGCGCGCCGGATCGGGAGCCGCGGCTGGGCCTGGGCGCTGGGGCTGCTGCTGGGGGGATCGCTCGGCAACCTCACCGACCGGATGGTTCGTGAGCCGGGCCCCGGCCGGGGACACGTCGTGGACTTCATCGACTACTTCGGCCTGTTCATCGGCAACGTCGCCGACATCGCCATCGTCGGCGCCGCCGCAGCCATCGGGCTGCTGGCCCTGCGCGGCATCGGCGTCGACGGCAACCGCCCCCACCACGGACGACATGAGGCCGCAGAATGACCGACGCCAGAACCCTTTTCGTCCCAGACGGCCTCGAGGGGGAGCGCGTCGACGCTGCCCTGGCCCGGCTCTTCGGGGTCTCGCGCACCAAGGCTGCCGACCTCGCGTCGGCGGGCGACGTCCAGATCAACCACAAGCAGGCGGGAAAGTCCGACCGCGTGAGCGCCGGTGACCTGCTCGAGGTGACCCTGCCGGCCAGCGAGCAGAGCCCGACGCTCAAGGTGATCGCCGAGCCGGTGCCCGGGATGGGCATCATCCACGACGACGACGACCTGGTCGTGGTCGACAAGCCGGTGGGGGTGGCGGCCCACCCCAGCGTGGGCTGGACCGGCCCGACCGTCGTGGGCGGCTTGGCTGCGGCGGGTTACCGCATCGCCACGAGCGGAGCGAGCGAGCGGCAGGGGATCGTCTCGCGGCTCGACGTCGGGACCAGCGGGCTGATGGTCGTCGCCAAGTCGGAGTACGCCTACAGCGTCCTCAAGCAGGCCTTCCGCAGCCGCAGCGTCGACAAGAAGTACCACGCCCTGGTCCAGGGCCTCCCCGACCCGGTGGTCGGCACCATCGACGCACCGATCGGCCGGCACCCGAACCACGATTACAAGTTCGCCGTCATGGAGAAGGGCAAGGCCAGCGTCACGCACTACGAGGTCATCGAGGCGTTCCGTGCCGTCTCGCTGCTCGACATCCACCTCGAGACCGGACGCACCCACCAGATCCGGGTGCACTTCTCGGCGCTGCACCACCCCTGCGCGGGCGACCTGACCTACGGCGCGGACCCCAAGCTGGCGGCCCGCCTCGGCCTCGAGCGACAGTGGTTGCACGCCGTGGGGCTGGGCTTCGACCACCCCGGCACCGGCAAGTACGTCACCTACGAGAGCCCCTACCCGCCCGACCTGGCCCAGGCGCTCGACCGGGTCTGAGGCGCCACCCGGGCAAGCTGAGGTATGCCGTGTGCGTCCCGCGCCGCGCCCATGGCGCCGGCTCCGCGGCATACCTGAGCGTGGTGCGGGACGGCGTCGGGAACCCGCCGCGACACGGGGCCCCGACACGCCGAGGGGCAGTCGGTGGGGAGGCTTAGGATCGTCTCGATGTCCTCCCAGCCCGGCTCCCGCGCCTCCTCCAGCAGCGACTCGTTCGTCCACCTCCACGTGCACACCGAGTACTCCATGCTCGACGGCGCGGCGCGGATCGGTGACCTGTTCACCAAGGCCGCCGAGATGGGGATGCCGGCCCTGGCCACCACCGACCACGGCTACGTCTTCGGCGCCTACGAGTTCTGGAAGAAGGCCCAGGGGACGGGCGTCAAGCCGATCATCGGGGTCGAGGCCTACGTCACCCCCGGCACCCACCGCACCGACAAGACCAGGGTCAAGTGGGGTGAGGACCACCAGTCCGGCGACGACGTGTCCGGGTCGGGCGCCTACACTCACATGACGCTGCTGGCCCGCAACAACAACGGTCTGCACAACCTGTTCCGCCTGGACTCCCAGGCCAGCCTCGACCAGGTCTACGCGAAGTGGCCGCGCATCGACCGCGAGCTGCTCGGCCAGTACGGCCAGGGGCTCATCGCGACGACCGGCTGCCCGTCGGGCGAGGTGCAGACCCGGTTGCGCCTCGGCCAGTACCGCGAGGCGCTGCAGGCCGCGTCGGACTTCCGCGACATCTTCGGCAAGGACTACTACTTCGCCGAGCTGATGGACCACGGCCTCGACATCGAGCGGCGGGTGCAGAAGGACCTCCTGCGCCTGGCCCGCGAGCTCGGCCTGCCCCTCGTCGCGACCAACGACCTGCACTACACGACGCGCGAGGACGCCAAGGCGCACTCCGCGCTGCTGTGCGTGCAGTCCGGCTCGACCCTGATGGACCCCAACCGGTTCAAGTTCGACGCCGACGACTTCTACCTCAAGAGCCCGGCCGAGATGCGGCACACCTGGCGCGAGCTGCCCGAGGCGTGCGACAACACCCTGCTCATCGCCGAGATGTGCGACATCTCGTTCACCGAGGACGAGGGCCGCTACATGCCCCGTTTCCCTTGCCCCCCAGGGGAGAACGAGGAGTCCTGGTTCATCAAGGAGGTACAACGGGGGCTGGTCGAGCGGTTCCCCGGTGGCGTGCCCGACTACGCCACCAAGCAGGCCGCCTTCGAGACCGACGTCATCGTCTCCAAGGGCTATGCCGGCTACTTCCTCGTCGTCTCCGACTTCATCAACTGGGCCAAGGCCAACGGCATCCGGGTCGGTCCCGGTCGTGGCTCCGGTGCGGGCTCGATGTGCGCCTACGCCATGAAGATCACCGACCTCGACCCGATCCCGCACGGGCTCATCTTCGAGCGGTTCCTCAACCCCGAGCGACCCTCTCTGCCCGACTTCGACGTCGACTTCGACGAGCGCCGCCGCGGCGAGGTCATCAAGTACGTCACCGACAAGTACGGCGCCGACCGGGTCGCCCAGATCGTCACCTACGGCACCATCAAGGCCAAGCAGGCCGTCAAGGACGCCGCCCGCGTGATGGGTCACCCGTTCGTCGTGGGGGAGCAGCTCACCAAGGCGATGCCGCCCGACGTCATGGGCAAGGGTGTGCCGCTGGCCGAGATCTACAACAAGGAGCACAAGCGCTACAACGAGGGTGGCGACTTCCGCACGCTCGTCGAGACCGAGCCGCACTTCAAGGAGATCGTCGACACCGCGCTCGGCCTCGAGGGGCTCAAGCGCCAGTGGGGTGTCCACGCGGCCGGCGTGATCATGTCGAGCGAGCCGCTCATCGACGTCATCCCGATCATGCGACGGCTGCAGGACGGCCAGGTCATCACCCAGTTCGACTACCCGAGCTGTGAGGCACTCGGGCTGGTCAAGATGGACTTCCTCGGTCTGCGCAACCTCACCATCCTCGACGACGCCATCGACAACGTGAAGGCCAACCGCGGCGAGGACATCGACCTCGACGCGCTGTCCAAGGACATGACCGACAGGGCGACCTTCGAGCTCCTGTCGCGCGGCGACACCCTCGGGGTCTTCCAGCTCGACGGCGGCGGCATGCGCACCCTGCTCAAGCTGATGCAGCCCGACAACTTCGAGGACATCTCCGCGGCCCTGGCGCTCTACCGACCCGGTCCCATGGGGGTCAACGCCCACACCAACTTCGCCCTGCGCAAGAACGGCAAGCAGGAGCTCACCCCGCTCGACCCGCAGCTGGCGGGCAAGCTCCAGCAGGAGATGATCGACGCCCTCCTGCCGATCCTCGGCACCACCTACGGCCTGGTGATCTACCAGGAGCAGGTCATGGAGATCGCCCAGAAGCTGGCCGGCTACACCCTCGGCAACGCCGACCTGCTGCGTCGCGCGATGGGCAAGAAGAAGAAGGAGGTCCTCGACGCGGAGTACGTCCCGTTCTCCGACGGCATGAAGGCCAAGGGTTTCAACGAGGCCTCGATCGCGGCTCTGTGGGGCGTCCTGGTGCCGTTCTCGGACTACGCGTTCAACAAGGCGCACACCGCTGCCTACGGCCTGGTGTCCTACTGGACCGGCTTCCTCAAGGCCAACTACCCGGCCGAGTACATGGCCGCCCTGCTCACCAGCGTCGGCGACGACAAGGACAAGTCCGCCCTCTACCTCGGCGAGTGTCGGCGGATGGGCATCAAGGTGCTGCCCCCCGACGTCAACGACTCGGTGGCCCGGTTCGCCGCAGTGGGCACCGACATCCGGTTCGGGATGCAGGCGATCCGCAACGTCGGGCACAACGTCGTCGAGGCCATCGTGGCCGCGCGCGAGGAGAAGGGCGCCTTCACCTCGTTCAAGGACTTCCTGTCCAAGTGCCCCGCCGTCGTCTGCAACAAGCGCACCATCGAGTCGCTGATCAAGGCCGGCGCCTTCGACGGGCTGCAGGAGTCGCGTCAAGGGCTCTACCGCGTGCACGAGGACTTCGTCGACAACTTCGTCGACATCAAGCGCCAGGAGGCGATCGGCCAGGACTCGCTGTTCGGGTCCTTCGGCGACGACGCGGCAGGGGAGTCCGTCGACTTCTCCGTGCTGCCGACCATTCCCAGTGTCGAGTGGGACAAGAAGACCCTGCTGCAGTTCGAGCGCGAGATGCTGGGGCTGTACGTGTCCGACCACCCGCTGTTCGGCATCGAGCACGTGCTCAGCTCGCACGCCGACACCTCGATCGCGAGCCTGATGGGGGAGGACGGCAAGCCCGAGGGGGCCAACGTCACGATCGCCGGGCTGATCACCGGGCTGCAGGTCAAGCGCACCAAGAAGGGCGACCTCTGGGCGATCGTCACAGTCGAGGACCTCGAGGGTGCGATCGAGTGCCTCTTCTTCCCCAGCGCCTACCTGACCGTCCAGCACGCGCTCACCCACGACGCCGTCGTGGTCGTCAAGGGCCGGGTCAACCGGCGCGACGACACCCCGACCATCTTCGCCTCCGACCTGACGCTGCCCGACATCTCCGAGGGGCCGCGCGGCCCGGTCGTCGTCACCATCGACACCAACCGGGCCACCCAGACCAAGGTCGAGGAGCTCAAGTCGGTGCTGTCGTCGCACCCCGGCTCCACCGAGGTGCACGTCCGACTGAGCCAACCGGGTCGCTCGGTCCTGATGAAGCTCGAGGACTCCTACCGCGTCAACGCCACGGAGGCGCTCTTCGGCGACCTCAAGGTGATCCTCGGCCCGCGCTGCCTGGCCGGCTGAGACCACCACGTAGGGTGCGAGCGTGACCACGCCTGAGGCAACCCCGCCCACCACCGCGCCCATGGTGAGTGGGCCGCTCGCACCGACGGGGGCCGCGCCGACCCCACCGCGGGCGGAGCAGCGCGAGAGCACACGGGAACACCACGGGGATGTCGTGGTCGACCCCTACGAGTGGCTTCGTGACAAGGAGGACCCAGCGGTGCGCGCCCACCTGGAGGCGGAGAACGACTACGCCGAGGCCGTGACGGCCGACCTCCAGCCGTTGCGCGACGCGATCTTCGAGGAGATCCGGTCCCGCACCCAGGAGACCGACCTCTCGGTGCCGGTGGCGAGCGGCCCGTGGTGGTACTACTCCCGCAGCTTCGAGGGCTCGCAGTACACCGTCGAGTGCCGTGCGCCGCGCGTCGAGGGCATGCCCCGGCCGATGCCTGAGCCCGGGTCCGAGGTCGAGGGCGAACAGATCCTGCTCGACGCGAACGCCGAGGCCGCGGGACATGACTTCTTCGCGCTCGGAGCGCTGACGGTGAGCCCGGACCACCAACGCCTCGCGTATGCCGTGGACACCGAGGGCGACGAACGGTTCGCCTTGCGGGTCAAGGACCTTCGCACCGGCGACGTGATCGACACTGCCGTCGACGAGGTGGGTTACGGGTGCGTGTTCTCCCTCGACGGCCAGCACGTCTTCTACACGCGGGTCGACGAGACGTGGCGCCCCCACCAGGTCTGGCGACACGAGGTCGGCACGCCCACCACCGACGACGTCCTCGTCCACCACGAGGAGGACGAACGGTTCTGGATGGGCGTCGGGTCCTCCCGCGACGACCGCTGGCTGATGATCGGCCTGGGTTCGAAGACGACGTCCGAGGTCCGGATCCTCGACGCCGCCGACCCGACGGGCGAGTTCCGGGTCGTCGCGCCCCGGCGCGAGGGCGTCGAGTACGACGTGGAACCTGCGGGAGACCGCCTGCTCATCGTGCACAACGCGGACTCGATCGACTCCGACCTGGCCTGGGCGCCGCTGGACGCCACGTCGGCCGACCAGTGGCAGACCCTGATGCGGGCCGAGCGGGGCGAGCGGTTCCAGGGCATCGACGCCTTCGACGAGGTGGCCGTGCTCTCGCTGCGCCGCGACGGCCTGACCGCCCTGCGGGTTCTCGACCGCGACCCGGGTCAGCCATCGGGCTTCGCCGGCCACCACGACCTGGAGTTCGACGAGCCGGTCTACTCCGTCGGGCTCGGCGACAACCCGGAGAGTGCCACGACCAGGCTGCAGGTTGTCTTCGAGTCGATGGTGACGCCCAAGACGGTCTACGACTACGACGTCGTGAGCCGCGAGTTCCAGCTGCTCAAGCGACAGCCCGTCCTTGGCGACTACGACCCGACGCAGTACGAGCAGCGGCGCGAATGGGCGACTGCAGCCGACGGCACCCGGGTTCCGCTGTCGTTGGTCTACCCCGCGGGGGCCCGTCCCGACGGCACCCACCCTGGGCTGCTCACCGCCTACGGGTCCTACGAGATCTCGTCCGACCCCTACTTCTCGGTGGCCCGGCTCTCGCTGCTCGAACGCGGCTTCGTCTACGCCATCGCGCACGTACGCGGCGGTGGCGAGCTCGGTCGGGCGTGGTACGACGACGGCAAGCTGGCGACCAAGAAGAACACCTTCACCGACTTCGTCAGTTGCGCGGAGCACCTCGTCGAGAGCGGGTGGGTGGCGCCGGATCGGCTTGTGGCAGAGGGCGGTTCGGCTGGGGGCCTGCTCATCGGCGCGGCACTCAACCTTGCGCCGGCCTGCTTCCGCGCAGTGCACGCCGCCGTCCCGTTCGTCGACGCCCTCACCACGATCCTCGACCCCTCGCTGCCACTGACCGTGGTGGAGTGGGAGGAGTGGGGCAACCCGTTGGCCGACCCCGAGGTCTACGGCTACATGAAGTCCTACTCGCCGTATGAAAACGTGCACCACGCGGCATACCCGGCGGTGCTTGCCACCACATCCCTCAACGACACTCGGGTGTTCTTCACCGAACCGGCGAAGTGGGTTGCCCGCCTCAGGGAGGAGACGACGAGTGACCCGGCCGAGCGTCCGGTGCTGCTGCGCACCGAGATGGTGGCGGGGCACGGTGGCAAGAGCGGGCGCTACGACGCGTGGCGGCAGGTGGCCTGGGAGTGGGCCTTCCTCGTCGACCAGGTGGGCGCCGTGACGAGGAACTCCCGATTGAGTGTGAAATGACCGTGTCTCAGGACGCCTTGGGGCCATACCCTTTCGGATAGGACGATTCAGTTCGGACAGAGGCGGAATGCGTGGGTGAGGGCGGAACGCAGGAGGCGAGACGTCTTGCTGCCCACAGCGACTGGTCGGCGACACCGTTGGGGCCCCGGTCGCAGTGGCCCCCACAGCTCGAGGCCGCGTGGGAGATCGCCCTGGAGTGTCCGCTGCCGGTCGCGCTGCTGTGTGGAGCCGAGTTGACCATGCTCTACAACGACGCCTTCCGCGACCTGTTGGGCAGCAAGCACCCGTCGGCTTTCGGCCAGTCCGCCCGCCACGTGGTGGCCGAGGTCTGGAGCGACCCCAAGGTCGGTCCGCTGCTGGAGCGCGCCTACTCCGAGGCGGAGGCGTTCCTCGACGAGGGCACCGAGCTGCGGCTCGACCGCGGGCGGGCGTCGGGCGACGGCGGGGGCACGGGCTTCCAGGATGGGCCGGAGGACGGAACCGACGTCGGCTACTACCTGCGGAGCGGATCGCCGGTCCGGGCCGAGGACGGGAGCGTGCTGGCGGTCCTGCACGTCATCGTCGAGACCACGAGTGCCATCGGGCGAGCCCGCGCCGTCGCGAAGCTGGCCGCCCAGCTCGCCGTCGCAGTCACCGTCGACGACGTGTGCAAGGTGGTTCTGCGCCAGGCGATGGTGGCCTTCGACGGGCTCTCGGTCTCGATCTGTCTGCCCTCTCCCGGCCCTGCCTCCTGGCGGATGGCGCGACGGCACCGGATCGAGCAGCTCTCTCCCGACGAGGAGCGGTTGCCGCTGATCTGGTCCGAGCTCGGGGAGGACATGGCGTCGGTCATCGCCCAGGCGATCGCGCGGGGCGAGCCCTACCTGTCGGACAACGGCGAGATCGTGGCCGTGCCGTTCTGGGCAGGTGGAGGGCAGGCCGCACTCGTCATCCAGCGCGAGGCCGCCCCCGTGCCGCATGACGTCGTCGCCGTGCTGGCGCCGTTCCGCGAGCTCGTCGGCGACGCCCTGGGCCGGGCCGTCGTCTACGACGCCGAACGCACCACTGCCGAGCTGCTCCAACGGACCCTGCTGCCCCCCAACCTGCCGCAGTCCGATGCGATCAGCATCGCCGCTCGCTACGAACCGGTGTCGGAGGGGACGGTGGCCGGGGGCGACTTCTACGACTCGTTCTTCCTCCCAGACGGCCGGCTGGCGGTGGTCATCGGAGACGTCGTCGGGCGTGGAGTCATGGCGGCGACGGTGATGGGTCAGGTTCGTGCCGCGGTGCGGGGTGCAGCGCTGACCAACAGCGACCCTGCCTCCGTCATGAACGCCCTGGACCGGGTGGTCTGGGACCTCGACGCCCTGTGGCCCGCGTCGATGCCGCTCGGCTCGCCCCGGGCCCGACCTGGAATGGCCTTCGGTGGCGAGCTGTTCGTGACGATGCTCTACGGCACGGTCGACCCCGAGACGGGCGACGTGGTGCTGGCCAGCGCTGGGCATCCGCTCCCGGCGTTGCTCTTCGGCCAGGCCTCCCGGGCGGAGGGCCAGGCGCGGGGTGAGCTGCTGACGATGCCGGTCGGTCCACCGCTGGGCATCGAGGGAATCAGACCGGCCCACCACCTCACGCTCGGGGTCGGCGACATGCTGGTCGGCTTCACCGACGGGTTGCTCGAGCGTCGCGGCGAGGCCTTTGACGAGGGCGAGGCCCGACTGCTCGAGGTGCTGGCCGAGCTGCCGCCGGGCAGTCCGCGCAGTGTGGCGCAGCACGTCATGGACTCGATGCTGCAGACCTCGGGCCAGGAGGACGACTGCGCGGTGTTGGCGATCGGGCGCTCACCTGCCGGACACCGACGGTCAGCCATCGTGGTGCCCCCGATGCCGGAGTCGGTGCGTGCTGCCCGCGACTGGGCTCGCGAGCAGCTCACCGACTGGAGTGTGGGCGACGGTGACCAGCACACCATCGTCACGGGGATCTCCGAGCTCATCACCAACGCCGTGCTGCACGCCGGGACCGAGTCGCACCTCACCATGGACCTCGACACCGGCATCGTGTCGGTCACGGTCGCCGACAGCGGCAACAGGGGCGAGCCCCTGTTGACCGGCGCGGAACCCATGGCCGTCCGCGGCCGTGGTCTGTCGCTCGTTCGCTCCATCGCCGACGCGTTCGGGGCGCACCGCACCTCGGCCGGCTCGACCGTCTGGTTCGAGGTGGCCGTCGAGCTGGTCGGGGCGCAACCCACCGCTCAGGGGTGGGCCGGCTGACCTGCGCACCCGCGAGCCGGCATCGACCCGACTGGGTGAGGTGCTGCACGGCTCTGGTGGCCCGCATGCGTCGGACTCGTCCGGATTTGGTGGGGAGTGACCGATCGTCCGTTCGGCCACGGGTCGTTGACCAACGACTGAGACCGTCCACTACGGCGCGCCGCCGACGGATGGCCTGCGGCATCGTTCATGCTGCGCCTCAGAAGGAACGCCCGGATGAGTGCTCGTCCTGAACGGTGAAGGGTCGATGGATATGTGGCAACGGCTGCTCGAACGGTTCGTCCCCCTCATGGACGAGGACGTCTCGTCGCTCGACCTGCGTGACGGTGTGGGCGCGTCCAGCGGCTCGGCCCCGAACCTGTCTCGCCGCGTCGGCGCCACGGCCGCGCCGGCGAGCCACACCCGCACGGCCTACGAGGGACGCATCAGCCCGCTGACCTCCTGATTGCGCTGCCGCCCCTCGCATTGCAGGGTGGAGGCACCGTGGGCGACCAAGCGCCCACCTCCGAAATGGAGAGCGCCATGGGTTTCCTCGATCGACTGCTCGGCCGCGAGCCGCTCCAGACCCAGAGCGGGTATGCCGCGTCGCCGCCGTCCGCGCGACCGGCACCGGGGCAGACGGATGCAGCGCCGCGCGGCGCCACGAGTGTGACTGACGAGCAAGCCATCGCGCGGTACCGGTACCTGCTGCGGACTGCGCCACCGGAGTCGCTGGAGCAGGTGCACGCAGAAGCCTTCGCCCGACTGACCCCCGAGCAGCGCGAACAGGTGCTGGCTGAGCTGTCGTCAGGTCTGCCGGCAGGGGAGGCCGCGCCCACCGCCGACCCGCAGTCGATGGCGCGCGCCGCCACGCGGGCCGAGCTGCGCCAGCCGGGCTACCTGGAGCAGACCTTCAGCCGCGGCCGGTTCGGTGGCGGACTGGGCGGTCCTGGGATCGGCATGGGCGGCACCATCATGGGTTCGATGATGGGCACCATCGCCGGCGTGGTCATCGGGTCGGCGATCGCCGACGCGCTGTTCGACGGTTACGACTCCTCGCAGGAGGCCGCCGACACCGGCGACACCACCAGCGGGTCGGATGCGTCGGACGGCTCGGGAGCCGACGCGAGTGGGGAAGACGCGGGGTACGACTCGGGTGGCTACGACTCGGGCGGCTACGACTCCGGAGGCGGCGACTTCGGCGACTTCGGTGGCGGCGACATGGGCGGATTCTGACTGACCCATGACGCAGGGGCTGCCGGCTGGGAGCGTGTGAGTCCTTGACGCGCCGAAACGGCTCCGGCCCTGAGGTCCCCACGTCTTGCTGGGCGTTCATTGCGGCACTGTCCCTCAGCGGTTTGAGAGGATGGCGCCGTGCCCGAGTCGGTGTGGTTTCCCAGTACGAGCGGACCGCGACTGGCGGGTGTCATCGACCAGCCCGAGGGACAGGTGCGGGGCTGGGGCGTCTTCTCCCACGGCTTCACCCTGGGCAAGAACAGCCCCGCCGCCAGCCGGATCTGCAAGCAGCTGGCTCACGAGGGCATCGGGATGCTCCGTTTCGACAACCTCGGGCTCGGCGAGTCCGAGGGGGACTGGGGCGACGGGTCGTTCTCGCACAAGGTCGCAGACACCGCCCAGGCGGTGCGGTTCATGACTGAGTCCGGTCGCCCGGTGCGGCTCCTCGTGGGGCACTCGTTCGGCGGGGCGGCGGTGATCGCGGCCGCCCACCACCTGACGTCCGTGCGCGCGGTGGCGAGCATCGGAGCGCCGTACGAACCCGGGCACGTGGAGCACAACTATGACGCCCTGGTCGAACGCATCCTTGCCGAGGGGGAGGCTCCGTTCCTGATCGGTGGCAAGGCGCTCGTGCTACGCCGCCACTTCATCGAGGACGTGCGGGCGGTGGACCTGCACGAGCAGATCCGCACCCTGCGTCGGGCGCTGTTGGTGATGCACTCTCCGACCGACAACACCGTGGGCATCGCGAATGCGAGCGAGATCTTCCGGGCGGCTCGGCACCCGCGCAGCTTCGTGTCACTCGAAGGCGCCGACCACCTGCTCACGGGCAGGAACCAAGCCAAGCGGGCCGCCCGCATCATCAGCGCCTGGGCGGACCCCTACCTCGTGGAGCGGTGACGACGGCGCCGCTGTCATCAGGACGCCTGACGACCGACCCTGCGACCGGTGAGAGGTGCCTACGCCCCCTGGCCCCCCTGTTGCGTAGGCACCTCTCGTCCCCGCACCAACATTCCTCGCGGTGAGCACTTCAGGCCATAGTCAGTTTGAGCCATTTGCCCACCCATCGGGGCGAGGCATCATGGTTGATTGGGCTTTTCGGAGATAGTCCGACCCTGACGGTGCTCGGCCCGATGGGGCCGCCAGCCGGTCAGCCAGCCAGGACGACGATCAGGGTGCGAGGGCCGTGGACTCCCTCGACGCGGTCCAGCTCGATGTCGCTCGTCGCGGAGGGTCCGCTGATGAAGGTGAGCGGGGCGTTCGGGTCCAGCCGGCCCAGTCCCTCGGGAACAGTCTGGACGATGTCGGTCGCCCGGACGACGCAGACGTGTGTGTCGGGCACCAGGGTGATGGCTCGGCGCCCGCACAGGCCGCCGCCGTCGAGGACGATGGTGCCGGTCTCCGAGATCGCGACCACCGACCCGGTCACGACGGCGGGGACGTGGTCGAGTCCGCGTGCGTCCAGGGAGCCGTCGTCCACGATGACGTCGGCCAGCCAGGCCGTCCACTCACGCGGTGTGCTCGCCGGGGTGACGGCTTGCCCGATCTCGAGGGTGGCCAGGGTGTCGGCGACGGCTCGGCCGATCGAGTCGTCGTCGTCCGCGCCGATGCGGACGACGGTGGCGCGGTAGTCCTCGAGCCGGTCGACGAGCTGCAGAACGAGCTCCGGTGAGCCCGCGGCGTACTCGCCGTGCGTGCGGTAGGCGCGGGGGACCGGCGGCGCCGACGGGTCGTCGCCGAGGGCGCCGCGGATGCGGGCCAGGACCTCCTCGCGAGCGGTCACGACGACGTCCCCCGGGTGCGGGTCCACCAGTCACGGAACGACTCGGCGGGCGGGCTGGGGGCATCCCGTGAGGCTGTCCAGCCGCCCAGCGGCGGCGGCAGCGGAAGGCGCGGCTTGCCTCGTCGTATGCCGTGTCGTGCCACGGCCGCGGCGCGTCCCGCCTTCGCGAAGCGCCCCGAGTCGGCCATGACCCAGGCGGCGGCCTTCATCGCGGCGCCTTCGGGAGTGGGGAGCCGATGGGTGTCGGCGTGCGCCTCGGTGTGCTCGGCGCGCAGCTGGACGAGCAGGTCGGGGATGTTGATCTTGACGGGGCAGACGTCGTAGCAGGCGCCACACAGCGTGGAGGCGTAGGGCAGCGAGTCGTTGGGGTCGTTGCCTCCCGTGAGGCCGGTCAGCAGTGGCGTGAGGATGGCGCCGATCGGGCCGGGATAGACCGAGCCGTAGGCATGGCCGCCGGTGCGTTCGTAGACGGGGCAGACGTTGAGGCAGGCCGAGCAGCGGATGCAGTGCAGGGCGGTGCGGCCCAGGTCGTCGGCCAGCGCGCGGGTGCGGCCGTTGTCGAGCAGGACGAGGTGGAACTCCTGGGGCCCATCGCCGGGAGTGACCCCGGTCCAGGTCGAGGTGTAGGGGTTCATCCGCTCCCCGGTGGACGACCGGGGCAGGAGCTGGAGGAAGACCTCGAGGTCGCGCCAGGTCGGGACGACCTTCTCGATGCCCATCACGGTGATCAGGGTGTCGGGCAACGTCAGGCACATGCGCCCGTTGCCCTCGGACTCGACGACCGTCAGGGTGCCGGTCTCGGCGATCCCGAAGTTGGCGCCGGACACCGCGACCCTGGCTCGCAGGAAGACCTCGCGGAGGTGGGTCCGGGCCGCGGCGGCCAGGACGGTCGGCTCGTCGGTCAGGGCCGGGTCGACGCCGGGCATCTCTCGGGCGAAGATGTCGCGGATCTCTGCGCGGCCGCGGTGGATCGCGGGCACGAGGATGTGCGACGGCTTGTCGTGGCCCAGCTGGACGATGAGCTCGGCCAGGTCGGTCTCATGGGCGGTGATGCCCGCTGCCTCGAGGGCCTCGTTGAGGCCGATCTCCTGGGTGGCCATCGACTTGACCTTGACGACCTCGTCGGCGCCGGCCGCGCGGACGAGGTCGGTGACGATCTGGTTGGCCTCCGCGGCGTCGCGGGCCCAGTGCACCGTGCCGCCGCGGGCGATGATGTTGGCCTCGAGCTGCTCGAGCAGCTCGGGCAGGCGCGCCATCGTGTCGGCCTTGATCGCCGACCCGGCGTCGCGCAGCGCCTCCCAGTCGGGCACCTCGGCCACCACGCTCGCGCGCTTGGCCCGGATGGTCGAGGTCGCATGGGCCAGGTTGCGGCGCAGCTGTGTGTTGGCCAGCGCGTCGCGGGCCTCGACGGGAAACGACCGCTCGCCGGTGAGGTGACCGACAGCCGTGTCGGCGGCGGGCCCCCTTGTGCCGGCGACCCGGCCACCCGGCATACCGAGGAAGGTGCTCATGCGGTGCTCGCCAGGATCTCGGCCAGGTGCACGGGTCGCACCCCTGTCCGCAGGCGCGACAGGCCGCCCCCGATGTGCATGAGGCACGAGGAGTCGCCGGCGGTGACGACCTCGGCCTTGGTGGTCAGCACCGAGGACATCTTGTCGGCGAGCATGGCCGTGGAGGTCTCGGCGTTCTTGACCGAGAAGGTGCCCCCGAAGCCGCAGCAGACGTCCGCGGCCGGCAGCTCCACGAGGTCGATCCCGCGCACGGCGCGCAGCAGCTGCAACGGAGCCTCGCCGACTCCCAGCAGGCGCAGGGAATGGCAGGTGGGGTGGTAGGTCACGCGATGCGGGTACGAGGCACCGACATCGGTCACGCCCAGCACGTCGACGAGGAGCTGGGACAGCTCGAAGGTCTTGGCGGCGACCGCCTCCGCACGCACAGCGAGCGCTTCGTCCCCCGCGCGACGCGCGAGGGAGGCGTGCTGGTGGCGCACCGAGCCTGCACACGATCCGGAGGGGGCGACGACGGCTTCGCAGCCGTCCGCAAGGGCCTGCTCGAAGACCTCGACGTGGTGGCGCACCAGACCCACGGCGTCCCGCTGGTAGCCGGTGTTGGTGTGCATCTGGCCGCAGCAGGTCTGGGCCTGGGGGAAGACGACCTCGTGTCCGAGTCGCTCCAGCACGGCCACGGTCGCCTTGCCGACGTCGGGGAACAGGACGTCTCCGAGGCAGGTGACGAAGAGCGCGATCTTCATCAGGCGCTCCTGCGGGCGGCTGCGGTGGAGGCGCGGGCCACGAGCTCGGGCTGGAAGATGACGTGCTCGTGCTCGTGCTCGTCGCCGTGGTCTGCCTCGTCCATGAGGAGGCGCGCGGCGGTACGACCGAGGAGGTGGCGTGGCTGGGCCACCGTGGTGAGCGGCACCGCGGCCGCTGCCGCGTACTCGATGTCGTCGTACCCGACGATGGCCACGTCGTCCGGCACGCGGACCCCGAGCTGGACCAGGTGCTGCAGGAGGCCCAGGGCGAGCAGGTCGTTGGCGCAGAACACACCGGTCGGCCGACTGCGCCGCGGCAGGCCGAGCAGGCGCTCCCCGGCCCGGCGACCATCGGCGATCGTGAGGGCATCGGTCTGGATCCAGATCAGGTCGTCGGGGCGCAGGCCCGCGGCGTCCATGGCCCTTCGTGCCCCCGTGTGACGGTCCTTGACCTGCGGAATCTCGAGGGGGCCTCCGATGAAGGCCAGGCTCTGGTGCCCTGACTCGATGAGGTGGTTGATGGCGAGCTCGCCGCCGGTCACGTCGTCGACCCCCACCGTGCACCAGTCGTGCGTGCCCTGCGGCGCCCGGTCGACCAGGACCACGGGGACCCCCTGCTCGCGCAGCCGGGCCAGTCGAGGGTTTGCGTAGTCGATCGCCGTGATCAGGACTCCGCGCACGCGCAGCTCGGTGAGCTGCTCGAGGTACTGGTCCTCGCGTTCGGCGTCCAGGTCGCTGTTGCAGATGAACAGCGACAGGTGCTCCGTCTTGGCCACCTCCTCGATGCCTCGTGTGACATCGGTGAAGAACGGGTTGGACGCGTCGAGGACGAGGTAGGCCAGCGTGCGGCTCCGCCCTGCGGCGAGCTGTCGAGCCGAGGCGTTGGGCACGAAGCCGAGCCGGGCGATCGCTGCTTCGACCTTGGCTCGAGTGGTCGGACGGACGGCATCGGGTCGGTTGAGCACGTTGGAGACGGTGCCGACCGAGACTCCCGCCGCGGCGGCGACGTCCTTGATGCTCACCGAAGCCATGTGCCTGTTCCTATCCGTGGGTGCCAACTACCGGGGTGCCTGCTCATTGTTGCGGTTGGGACGCGAGCCCCGGGTCAGGTGGGCACGAAGTCGCGAACCTCCTGGTTTCTGTGCAGGTCTGCCCTGATCTCCTCGAGACTGGCGGGCGCGGCACCGTGGGCACGGGCCTGGACCAGGATGTTGCCCAGGGCCGTTGCCTCGACCGGTCCGCTCGTCACCGGCGTGCCGGAGAGGTCGGCGGTGAGCTGGCACAGGAGCGCGTTCTGCGAACCGCCGCCGACGATGTGGATGACGTCCACGTCGTGCGCGAGGGCCGAGGCCTGCGTCAGCGTGCGGGCGTATGCCGCGGCGAGCGAGTCGAGGATCAAGCGCACCGTGGCAGCGGGGCCGGTTGGCGGGGCCTCGCCCCGCGCTGACACGGCATCGGCAATGCGCCGCGGCATGCGCCCCGGGGCGATCCAGAGCGGGTCGTCGACGTCGATGGTCGGGCCGCCCGCAGGCAGGGACTCGGCTGCGGACAGCAAGGAGGCCAGGTTGTGGTCGACTCCCTCGGCCGCCCAGGTCCGCATCGATTCCTGGAGCAGCCAGAGCCCGCCGACGTTGCGCAGGTACCTGATCCGGCCGTCGACACCGCCTTCGTTGGTGAAGTTCGCCTGCTGGCTCTCCACCGTCAGGACCGGCTTGTCGAGCTCGAGGCCGGCGAGGGACCACGTGCCGCTGGAGACGTAGCCGAACCGGCCGCCAGCAGCTGGCACCGCGACCACTGCCGAGGCCGTGTCGTGCGAACCGACCGTCGTCACCACCACCCGGGCGTTCAGTCCGGTGACGTCACTGACCGCTGGCAGCAGGTGGCCGCGGACCTCGCCCGGCTGCTCGATCTCGGGGAGGACGTGGCGAGGGAGGTCGAGCAGCCGCAGGACCTCGTCCGACCAGTCACCGGTGGATACGTCGAGCAGCCCCGTGGTGGAGGCGTTGGTGGCTTCGGAGCCCAGCTCTCCGGTGAGCCAGTAGGCCAGCAGGTCCGGCAGCAGGACGACGTGGGCGGCCTTGTCCCACAAGGGGGATTGCTTCTCGGCCTCCAGCTGGTAGACCGTGTTGAAGGGGAGGAACTGCAGTCCGTTCACGGCATACAGCTGGTCCTGGCTGATCCGGTCGTGCACCCTGGCGATCACGGCGTCGGTGCGGTCGTCGCGGTAGGAGATCGGCTCGGCGAGCAGCCGCCCGTCGGCGTCGAGCAGGCCGTAGTCGACGGCCCAGGTGTCGATGCCGATGGACTCGACCTCGGGGAACTGGGCGGCCAGTGCCGTCAGCCCGGTGATCACCTCGGCGAAGAGCCCCGTGAGCTTCCAGCGGAGGTGACCACCCTGCATCGCCGCTCCGTTGGCAAAGCGATGCAGGGTGTGCAAGGTGGTCCGGCCGCTCGTCGGGTCGACGACTCCGGCCATGACCCGGCCACCGGAGGCGCCGATGTCGACGGCGCCGAAGACCCTGGTTGCCATGGGCTAGCGCAGGAAGGCGTTGGCGACGCCGGAGTCGACGGGGATGTGCAGGCCGGTGGTGTGGCTGAGCTCGTCGGAGGTCAGGACCGCGGCGGCGTTGGCGACGTGCTCGGGCAGGACCTCGCGGCCGAGCAGGGTGCGCTTGGCGTAGTAGGCGCCGAGCTCCTCCTCCGGCACGCCGTAGACCTCGGCGCGCTTGGCTCCCCAGCCGCCGGCGAAGATGCCGCTGCCGCGGACCACGCCGTCGGGGTTGATGCCGTTGACCTTGATGCCGTGCTCGCCGAGCTCGGCGGCGAGCAGCCGCACCTGGTGGGCCTGGTCGGCCTTGACCGCGGAGTAGGCGATGTTGTTGGGGCCGGCGAAGACCGAGTTCTTGGAGGAGATGTAGAGGATGTCGCCACCGAGCTTCTGGTCGATCATCGCCTTGGCCGCCGCCTTGGAGGCGAGGAAGCTGCCCTTGGCCATGACGTCGTGCTGCAGGTCCCAGTCGGCCTCGGTGGTCTCGAGCAGCGGCTTGGAGATGGACAGGCCGGCGTTGTTGACGAGCAGGTCGATCCCGCCGAAGGCGAGCACCGTGGCGTCGACCGCGGCCTGCACGGCGGCGGCGTCGGTCACGTTCGCCTGCACGCCGACCGCGACGTCGGTGCCGCCGAGCTCCGCGGCCGCGGCCTGCGCCTTGGCGAGGTCGAGGTCGGCGATGACGACGCAGGCGCCCTCGGCGGCGAGCCGGGTCGCGATGGCCTTGCCGATGCCCGAGGCGGCCCCGGTGACGAGGGCGATCCGGCCGGCGTGCGAGCGGGGCCTGGGCATGCGGGCGAGCTTGGCCTCCTCGAGGGCCCAGTACTCGATGCGGAACTTCTCGGACTCGTCGATGGGGGCGTAGGTCGAGACCGCCTCGGCGCCGCGCATGACGTTGATGGCGTTGGTGTAGAACTCGCCGGCGACGCGGGCGGTCTGCTTGTCCTTGCCGTAGGAGAACATGCCCACCCCGGGCACGAGGACGATGGCCGGATCGGCGCCGCGGATCGCGGGGGAGTCGGAAGTCGCGTTGCGGTCGTAGTAGCCCTGATAGTCCTCGCGGTATGCCGTGTGCAGCTCACCGAGGCGCGCGACGGTCTCCTCGACCGTCGCCTCCGCCGGGAGGTCGACGACCAGAGGCTTGACCTTCGTCCGCAGGAAGTGGTCGGGGCACGACGTGCCGAGTTCGGCCAGCGGGGCGAGCCTCTCGCTGGCCAGGAACTCCAGGACCACGTCGGCGTCGCTGAAGTGGCCGACCATGGCCCGGTCCTGCGAGGCGACGGCCCGAAGGTGGGGGGCCAGGGCTGCGGCCTTGGCGCGGCGCTCGGACTCCGGGAGGGCGGCATACCCGGGCAGCTGGGCGCCGAACGGCTCGGTCTTGCCGTGCTCGTCGAGGTAGGCCTGCGCGGTCTGGATGATCCACAGCGAGTTGGCCTCGGCCTCCTCGCTGGTGTCGCCCCACGCGGTCACGCCGTGGCCGCCGAGGATGGTGCCGACGGCCTGCGGGTTGGCCTTCTTGATCGCGGCGATGTCCAGCCCCAGCTGGAAGCCGGGACGGCGCCACGGGACCCAGACGACCTTGTCGCCGTAGATCTCCTTGGTGAGCTGCTCGCCGTCCTTGGCGGTGGCGATGGCGATGCCGCTGTCGGGGTGCAGGTGGTCCACGTGCGCCGCGTCCACGAGGCCGTGCATGGCAGTGTCGATCGATGGGGCGGCGCCGCCCTTGCCGTGCAGGCAGTAGTCGAAGGCTGCGACCATCTCGTCCTCGCGCTCGACGCCGGGGTAGACGTCGACGAGGGACCGCATCCGGTCGAGGCGCAGGACGGCCAGACCGGACTCCTTCAGGGTGCCGAGGTCTCCGCCGGAGCCCTTCACCCAGAGCAGCTCGACCTGCTCGCCGGTCACCGGGTCGGTCTCGGACCCTTTGGCGGAGGTGTTGCCGCCGGCGTAGTTGGTGTTTCTCGGGTCGGCGCCCAGGCGGTTGGAGCGGGCGATCAGGTCGGAGACGGCGGGGTTGGTCATCGGGGGTTCTTTCTCTTTCGAGGGTCAGTCGGTTCGGTGGTCGGTGAGGAGCTCGGGAAGGTGCGGGCGCGGTCAGGCGCCCCAGCCGGCCTGGGTGCCGCCCACCCGGTCGGCGGCGATGCGGTCCTGGTAGCCGCTGGCGGCGTAGGCCTTCATCGGGTCGGCGGGCAGTCCGCGGCTGGCGCGCCAGTCGGCGAGGTCGGGGCGGACATCGGTGTAGAAGGCGTCCATGAGGATGCCGTTGGCGCCCAGGACGTCACCGGCGCGCTCGGCTTCGCGCAGCGCGGCACGGTCGACGAGCAGCGCCCGGGCGGTCATCTCCTGGACGTTGAGGACCGAGCGGATCTGGCCGGGGATCTTGTCCTCGACGTTGTGGCACTGGTCGAGCATGAAGGCCACTTCGCTGTCCTCGCCGTAGCCGCCGCCCCGGATCACCTCGTAGAGGATGCGGAACAGCTGGAACGGGTCGGCTGCCCCGACGATGAGGTCGTCGTCGGCGTAGAAGCGCGAGTTGAAGTCGAAGGAGCCCAGCCGACCGAGCCGCAGCAGCTGGGCGACGATGAACTCGATGTTGGTGCCGGGGGCGTGGTGGCCGGTGTCGAGGCACACGGTGGCCCGCTCGCCCAGGGCCAGGCAGTGGACCAGGGAGGTGCCCCAGTCGGGGACGTCGGTGGCGTAGAAGGCGGGCTCGAAGAACTTGTACTCCAGGACGAGTCGCTGGTCGTCGCCGAGGCGGGCGTAGACCTGCTGGAGGCTGTCGGCCAGGCGGTCCTGGCGGTCGCGCAGGTCACCCTGACCGGGGTAGTTGGTGCCGTCGGCCAGCCAGATCTTCAGGTCACGGCTGCCGGTGACGTCCATGATGTCGATGCACTCGAGCTGGTGGGCGATGGCCTTGGCACGGATCCGCTCGTCGACGTGCGTCAGGCTGCCGAACTTGTAGTCGTCGTCCTGGAACGTGTTGGAGTTGATCGTCCCGAGGCGCACGCCGAGGTCCTCGGCGAAGCGGCCGAGCTTGTCGTAGTCGTCCACCCGGTCCCACGGGATGTGCAGGGCGACTGACGGCGCGAGCCCGGTCAGCTGGTGGACCTGGGCAGCGTCGGTCAGCTTCTCCTCGACCGTGCGGGGAGTGCCGGGGGTGGCGAAGACCTTGAACCGGGTGCCCGAGTTGCCGAACGCCCAGGAGGGCAGTTCGATCGCTTGATGGGAGAGCCTGTCCGCGATATCGGCAAAAGTGTTCATGCCTGTCCGTCCGTCCCTTCGTTCGATCCGAAATGAAGCGTTTCAGTTGAATGGAGTAAACAGCATTGAGCGCGGCTCGTCAACGGGACCAAGGGAGCGATCGGCCACCCCGGTGCGCCGGCGTGAAATCTCGACATCAAGGCACCATCGTCGCTGCAAAAGAAGTTCTGTAGAACGGTTGACACGATCGCGGGCCTGGTTCTACCTTGTAGCGACATCGAGAAATGAAGCGATTCAAAATCGATGGAAGCCATCGCGGATACGCGCCCCAATGCTGTGGAGGTACCCATGAAGATCTACCGCTCGAAGCTGGCGGTCACCGTCGTCACTGCAACTGCCCTCGTCTCGCTCGCGGCCTGCGCTGGTGGGGACTCAGGCTCAGGCTCGTCCGGCGGCAAGACGACGATCACGCTGCTCACCGACAACGCGGAGACGACCGTCAAGCCTGCCAAGGCGATCGCGGCGGCCTTCGAGAAGGCGAACCCGGACATCACAGTCAAGCTGGAGTCCCGGCCCGGTGGTGCCGATGGAGACAACCTGGTCAAGACGAAGCTGTCGACCGGCGACATGGCAGATGTGTTCTGGTACAACTCCGGGTCCCTCCTGCAGGCGCTGAGCCCGGAGAAGACCCTGGTCGACCTGACCAACGACCCGGCCCTCAAGGACACCGACCCGGCGTTCCTGCCGACCGTCACGCAGAACGGCAAGGTCTACGGCGCGCCAGTGGGCACCGTGATGGGTGGCGGCATCCTCTACAACAAGGACGTCTACACCAAGCTCGGGCTGCAGGTGCCCAAGACGTGGGCTGAGTTCGAGTCCAACAGCGACAAGATCAAGGCCGCCGGCATCACCGCGGTGATCGGCAGCTTCAAGGACACCTGGACCTCCCAGCTGTTCGTCCTCGGCGACTTCCACAACGTGGCGTCGGCCAACCCCACCTTCGCCGCCGACTACACGGCGAACAAGGTCAAGTACGCGACCGACGCGGCGGCGGTGAAGGGCTTCGAGAAGACGGCGGAGGCCAAGGCCAAGGGCTGGCTGAACAAGAGCGCCGGATCCACGACCTTCGACCAGGGCATGAAGCTCCTGGCCAGTGGCAAGGCCGCCCAGTACCCGCTCCTCACCTTCCCGGTCGGCACGCTGTCGAAGGAGGACGCCGCCAAGATCGGCTTCTTCGGGATCCCGGGAGACGACGCGAGCAAGAACGGGGCAACCATCTGGCCCGGTAACGGTCAGTACATCCCCAAGGCCAGCAAGAACATCGAGGCTGCCAAGAAGTTCATCGCCTTCGTCGCCTCGCCGGCTGGCTCCGAGGTCTACTCCTCCGCTGCCCCGCCGACCGGCCCCTACATGGTCATCGGGTCCAAGGTTCCGGCTGACGCGCCTCCGGTCGCACAGGACCTCCAGGCCTACATCGACGCCAAGGCCACCACCCCGGCCCTGGAGTTCCTCTCACCGGTCAAGGGCCCGTCGCTCGAGCAGATCACCGTCGCAGTGGCCACCGGACAGACTGACGCCAAGGCTGGGGCCGCCCAGTACGACTCCGACGTGACCAAGCAAGCCAAGCAGCTGGGACTGCCGGGATGGTAACCAACGCCACCCCAAGTCAGACCCGGACGACCGGTCCCCGCGGTGACGCGGGGGCCGGCCGGCCCAGCCGAAAGCAGGTCGGCAACAACGGCGCCCGCAACCTCCGGGCGCGTACGTACTCCTACTGGTTCTACGCCCCGGCAGGCCTCGTGTACGGCCTGATGTTCATTGTCCCCACGGTGATCGCCTTCTACTACTCGCTGACTCGCTGGACGCTGTTCGAGTCCGAGTTCATCGGCCTCGACAACTTCAAGCAGTTCTTCTCCGAGCAGTCCCTTGTCAGCGGCCTCAAGAACACCCTGATCTACGCCGTCGTCACCAGCGGGCTCAAGGTGGTCCTCGGAATGCTCTTCGCCGTGCTGCTCACCGGACCGATCCGGTCGCGCGGCCTCCTGCGTTCGATCGTCTTCTTCCCCGTCCTGGTCAGCACGGTGGCCGTGGGCATCACGTTCAGCGTGCTGCTGCAGCCGGACCTTGGCGTCGTGGCCACCCTTCTGGCCAAGGTGGGCATCACCTCACCGGACTGGCTTGGCGACCCCACCACCGCCCTGCTCTCGGTGGCGCTCGTGGACGTCTGGAAGGGAGTCGGACTGGCCACCCTCATCTACATCGCGGGCATCCTGGCCATCCCCAAGGACTACTACGAGGCCGTCGACGTCGACGGCGGCGGTGCCTGGACCAAGTTCAGGAACGTCACCGTGCCGCTCGCGGCCCCGGCCACCTTCACCGTCATCCTGCTCTCCCTGATCGGTGGCCTGCGCTCCTTCGACCTCATCTGGACCATGACCGGTGGCGGCCCGGGGTTCAGCAGTGACGTCATCGCCTCGGTCATCTACAAGCAGTACCAGGCCGGCTTCTTCGGTCTGGCCACCGCGGGCAACGTCGTCCTGTTCATCCTCGTGTCGCTCATCGTGTTCCCGCTGTTCCGGTACTTCAACTCCAAGGAGGTGGAGTCATGAGAGCCGTGCGACGTGCCTCACTGGAGGTGGTGGCGATCCTCGTCGCCTTGGTCGTGTTCGTCGTGCCGTTCGTGTTCATGTTCCTGACGGCGTCCAAGGACGAGTTCGAGTCCGAGGACTTGAACTTCTCATTGCCGACGTCGTGGCCGATCGTCGACAACCTCAAGGAGGTCTTCGCGGCCCGGGACGGCCTGCTGCTCACGGCCTTCAAGAACAGCATGGTCCTCACCGTTGTCTCCGTGGCGATCGTCGTGGTGCTGTGCGCGATGGTGGGGTACGTCATCCAGCGGCGGCCGGGACGCATCGCGAACATCGCGAACATCCTGGTCCTCTCCGGGTTGATCATCCCGCCGGCCGTCGTGCCGACCATCTGGGTGTTGCAGCAGCTGCACCTGTTCAAGACACTGCCCGGGCTGATCCTCGTCGAGGTGGCCTTCAACATGTCCTTCGCCGTGTTGCTGTTCCGAGCGTTCGTCGCGGCGATCCCGCGCGAGCTCGACGAGGCCGCCATGATCGACGGATGCACGGGGCTGAACCTTTTCTTCCGGGTGATCTTCCCGCTCCTGCGGCCGGTCACGATCACGGTCATCTTGGTGTCGTCCGTCTTCATCTACAGCGACTTCGTCAACCCGCTGTACTTCCTGCCCGGTGACGAGAACGCCACCGTGCAGCTCACCCTTTTCACCTTCCTGAGCCAGTTCAGCACGCAGTACAACCTGCTGTTCATGGACATCGTGCTCGTCACGCTGCCGCCGCTCATCCTCTTCATCTTCTTCAACCGCAAGATCGTCGCCGGCATGACTGCCGGTGCCGTGAAGGGCTGACACCCCCCGGCGACTCCAGCGACTCGGATGACTCGGGCTGCGCAATGCCGCCGCCCGAGTTGCCCGACCGCCCACGTCCACATCGACTCGACTTCCGTTCTGAAAGGCAGACATGACCCACGACTGGTCCGCGGACCTGATCGCCCCCGACGAGGACTTCGCCGGAGCTCCGTTGCTGCGCAAGGAGTTTGCGCTCGACCAGGGCCACGGTGCCGTTGTCGGCGCGACGCTCTTCGTGACTGCGCACGGAGTCGTCGAGCCGACCCTCAACGGCGCGCCCGTCTCCGACGAGGTGCTCACGCCGGGGTGGACCAGCTACGAGTGGCGCCTGCGCTACCGCAGCTACGACGTCCTCCCGCTCGTCTCGGACACCTCGGTGCTGGGGCTCGCGCTCGGCAACGGCTGGTTCCGCGGACGCCTGGGGTGGAGTGGCAAGGGTGCGTTCTACGGCTCCGAGCTCGCCGGCCTCGCCGAGCTGCACCTGGAGTTCGGGGATGGCCATCGTCAGGTCGTCGGCACGGACGCCACCTGGCAGTCAGGTCCGTCCGCCACGCTGGCCAACGACCTCTACGACGGCCAGACCATCGACGCTCGCCTGGACTCCTCGGACTGGACCCTCCCGGGGGCAGCGCTCGAGGGTTGGTCCGGGGTGCACGTCGTCACCCACGACGCTGCTCGCCTCGAGCCCTACCTCGGGCCTCCTGTCCGCCGTCAGGAGGTCGTGACACCGGTGAAGGTGTGGACCTCCCCGGCCGGCGCCACATTGGTCGACTTCGGACAGAACCTCGTGGGCTGGCTGCGCTTCACCGTGCAGGGAGAAGCAGGCGGCGAGATCACGGTTCGTCACGCCGAGGTGCTCGAGCACGACGAGCTCGGTACGCGGCCGCTACGCAGCGCGGAGGCCACCGACCGATTCATCCTCAGTGGGGGAGTGGACACCTTCGAGCCCACCAAGACCTTTCACGGCTTCCGGTATGCCGAGGTGTCGGGTTGGCCGGGCCAGCTCACCACCGACTCAGTCGAGGCTGTGGTCGTCCACTCCGAGCTGAAGCCGACAGGGACGTTCGAGTGCTCCGACGAACTCCTGAACCAGCTGCACCGCAACGTCGTCTGGGGTCTGAAGGGCAACTTCCTCGACGTCCCGACCGACTGCCCGCAGCGCGACGAGCGGCTCGGCTGGACCGGTGACATCGCAGCGTTCGCCCCCACCGCGGCATACCTGTATGACGTCTCCGGCTTCCTCTCGAACTGGCTCGTCGATGTCGACCTCGAGCAGAGCCACGCAGAGGGCATGGTGCCGTTCGTGGTGCCGGACGTGCTCAAGTACATGGAGATCCCGGCGGACTTCCCCGACCCCGACAGCACGGCGATCTGGAGTGACGCGGCGGTCTGGGTGCCGTGGGCGCTCTGGGAGGCCTACGGGGATCGCGAGGCCCTGGCCCGCCAGTACCCCGCCATGACGGCGCACACCCGCCGCGTCGAGGGGCTCCTCTCGGATACCGACCTGTGGGACAAGGGTTTCCAGTTCGGCGACTGGCTGGACCCCCAGGCGCCGCCGGACGCGCCCTTCGAGGCGCGTGCCGACAAGGGCGTCCTCGCGACCGCGTGCTACTACCGCAGCTTGCGCCAGGTCCAGGCGGCGGCCGACATCCTCGGCAATCCGGACGACGCGGGCTACTTCTCGGCGCTGGCAGAGCGGGTGCGCAGCGCCTTCCAGAAGCACTACGTCACGGACGGCGGCCGCGTCCTCAGCGACTGCGCCACCGTCTACGCCCTCGCCATCGAGTTCGGCCTGCTCGACGGTGCTGATCGCCAGGGCGCCGGTGACCGGCTCGCGGAACTGGTGCGGCAGAACGGGTTCCGCATCTCCACCGGGTTCGCGGGGACGCCGTTCGTGACCGACGCATTGACGTCGACCGGCCACCTGGACGACGCCTACAGCCTGCTGCTGGAGCGGGAGTGCCCGTCGTGGCTCTACCCGGTCACGATGGGTGCCACCACGGTCTGGGAACGGTGGGACTCCATGCTTCCCGACGGGACGATCAACCCCGGCGAGATGACGAGCTTCAACCACTACGCCCTTGGCGCCGTGGCCGACTGGATGCACCGGACGATCGGCGGGATCGCCGCGCTCAGCCCGGGGTACGACCGCGTGCTGGTCGCGCCACGGCCGGGCGGCGGCCTGACCTGGGCCAAAGCAGCCCTCGAGACCAGGCACGGAGCCATCTCGACCGACTGGTCGCTCGACGACGACGGGCTGTCGCTTCGCGTGACCGTCCCCGAGGGAGTGGAGGCGCAGGTGCAGCTGCCGGACGGGACGCAGCAGACGGTCGGCGCCGGAGAGCATGCCTTCTCGAGTGTTGCCCGGCAGGGATGACGGAGGCGCCGGTGAACAGCCAGCCCGTGCTGCCGTACCAGGACGCGTCGATCCCGATCGACGAACGGCTCGAGGACCTTCTCTCCCGAATGACGTTGGGGGAGAAGGTCGGCCAGATGCTGCAGCTCGATGCTCGGGGCGATCTCGAGGACGTGGTGACCACCAAGCTGTCCGGTTCGATCCTGCACGCCTCTCCTGAGCGTCTGCTGGCCGCGATCGAGCTGGCGGCCTCGACCCGGCTGGGCATCCCGCTGCTCACGGCTGACGACTGCATCCACGGCCACTCGTTCTGGCCCGGCGCCACGATCTTTCCCACCCAGCTGGGGATGGCCTGCTCGTGGGATGCCGGGCTGGTGCAGCGCGCGGCCCGGGCGACGGCCGTCGAGGTCGCGGCAACGGGGATCCACTGGACCTTCTCGCCGGTCCTGTGCATCACCCGTGACCTGCGGTGGGGGCGGGTCAACGAGACGTTCGGGGAGGACCCTGTCCTCATCGGCGAGCTGGGGGCGGCGATGGTGCGCGGCTACCAGGGGGCGGGCCTGGACGACCCGACGGCGGTACTGGCCTGTGCCAAGCACTTTGCCGGGTACTCCGAGACACAGGGGGGCCGCGACGCCAGCGAGGCCGACCTCAGCCGGCGCAAGCTGCGCTCGTGGTTCCTCCCACCCTTCGAGCGGGCCGTCGCGGAGGGGTGTCGCACCTTCATGCTCGGGTACCAGGCGATGGACGGTGTCCCGATCACCGCGAACCGCTGGCTGCTCAACGACGTGCTCAAGGGGGAGTGGGGGTTCACCGGAACGCTCGTGACCGACTGGGACAACGTCGGGAGGATGGTCTGGGAGCAGAAGGTCTGCGCGGATGCCACAGAGGCGGCCACGATCGCGGTGGGTGCCGGCAACGACCTGGTGATGGCGACCCCGGACTTCTTCGACGGCGCCCAGGCAGCGGTCGCGCAGGGGAGTCTGGACGAGCAGCAGATCGATGACGCCGTCCGGCGGATCCTGCGTCTGAAGTTCGAGCTGGGACTGTTCGAGGACCCCCGTGCGCCCGATCCCGCGCGGCAGGCGGCCGTGATCGGGTGCGCCGAGCACACTGCCCTCAACCTCGAGCTCGCCCGCCGGTCACTGGTGCTGCTGCGCAACGACGGCACCCTCCCACTCGAGGGCGGGATCGGCGGGATCGTCGGCAGCGACGAGTACGGTGCGGACGGCGGGGGCCGTTCCGTCGCACCGGGACTGCAACGCACCGTTGCGGTCATCGGACCCAATGCCGATGATCCCCAGTCCATGCTCGGTGACTGGGCCGGCGCGTCCGGCCAGGTGAACTGGATGCCGGACGGGCATCCCCGCGAGTCGGTGACCACCGTGCTCGACGGGTTCCGCTCGGTGGTCCCCGACGGCTGGACCGTCACCCATGCCCGCGGTGCCGACATCGAGCTGCTGGTACCGGATCCCGAAGGGGCGACCTACCCGGACGGTCAACCCCGTCCGCCGCTGTTCGCCTCGGCGCCCGTGGACGTCGAACTGATCGAGGAGGCCGTGGCCCTCGCCGAGGCGGCCGACTACGTCGTGGCCGTCGTCGGGGACACCGTCGCCCTGACGGGGGAGACCTGCTCGACCGCCACGCTGGAGCTCCAGGGCGGACAGGTGGCCCTGCTCGACGCCCTCGTCGCCACCGGCACCCCTGTCGTCGTCGTGCTGGTGCACGGAAAGCCGGCGGTGCTGCCGCCAGCTGCTCTGGCCGCCTCCGGCCTTGTCGAGGCGTTCAACCCCGGCATGCAGGGCGGGCGGGCCGTGGCCGAGCTGGTGCTCGGGCTCATCGAGCCGTCCGGACGACTGCCACTGTCCGTGCCACGGCACGTGGGGCAGCAGCCCATCTACTACAACCAGGTGCGCGGTCAGCACGGCAACCGGTATGCCGACCTGACGCAGGACCCGCTCTTCGCCTTCGGCGAGGGGTTGTCCTACAGCTCCGTCGCGTACACCGACCTCACGATCACCCATGACGTCGTCGCAGCGGACGGAATGGTTCAGGCGGAGGTGACGGTCAGCAACACCGGCAGCCGGCCCGTGCTGGAGACGGTTCAGGCCTACCTGCGCGACGTCGTCACGAGCGTCACCTGGGCGGACAAGGAGCTCAAGGCCTGGCGTCAGGTGGAGCTGGCGGCGGGAGGGTCCGCCCGCGTCGCGTTGGAGATCCCCGCAGCGAGCTGTTCACTCGTCGACGCGACGGGTCTGCGGCTGGTCGAGCCGGGACAGTTCGAGCTCCTCGTCGGGCCGAGCTCGCGTGAGGCTGACCTGCTGTGCGCGTCCTTCACGGTGGTGCAGGTTTGAGGGTTGGTCCAGCGTGAGGTCAACCACCAGCTACTACGGCGCGAGGAGAGGTTTGGTGGACCCTCGGTCCAGAAGACGTGGATCGAGCTGACAGTGCCTCGACTCGCTGCGTCCGTCGCGAATTCTCTCCAACAGCAGCTCCGCGGCCGTGGCCCCCATGTCGACGCCGAACTGGTCGACGGTGGTCAGGGAGATGAGCGGATGGTCCGCCAGGGGCACGCCGTCATACCCGACGACGGACACCTCGTCGGCAGAGAGCCCCAGGTCGGAGACAGCCCCCAACACCCTGATCGCCAGCGCATCGTGGCCTGCGAAGACCGCCGTGGGCGGCACGTCACGCTGGAGCAGCGCTCGCGCCGCGGCATACGTGTCCTGTTCGGTGTCGGTGTAGACCACGTCCGGCTCGTAGCCGGCCTGCTCCATGCGCACGCGATAGGCGGCGAGGCGGGCGGCGTGGGGAGCGCCCTCGGTCGGTGGCACGAGCGTGAGGTGGGCGATGCGGCGATGCCCCAGGGCGAACAGGTGATCCATGGCCAGGTTGGCCCCGGCGAGGTCATTGCCGGACACGGTGTCAAAGTGCGACGAACGCTCATGTCGGCCGAGCAAGACCAGGGGAACCGACCGGGTGAGGCCCTCCAACCAGGCCACGCTCACCTCGGACGAGATGGCGATGATGCCGTCCACCTGCCGGTCGACCATCCCCTCGAGGACGGCGCTTCCGTCGAGGTGCTGCTGTCCTGGTGAGATGAGGAGCTGGTATCCGGATCCTGCCAAGGCGTTCGCCGCACCTTGGGTGATCTGGGTGAAGAAGTCGTTGCCCAGGTGGGGGAGCTCGAAGCCGATCGTGAAGCTCGCGCCTCGCATGGCACGTGCGGCCACGCTGGGGCGATAGTCGAGCTGCTGGATGGCGGTCTCGACGCGCTCCCGCATACCAGGGCTCACGCCGTACGCGTTGCGGATCACCTTGGAGACCGCGGCCGGTGAGACGCCCGCCGCCTGGGCGACGTCCGAGATGGAGGGGCGCCTTCTGCTGGTGCCCGCCGGTCCGCCAGTCACGCTCATCGTTTCCTCCGGTGGTCGGGCTCGGCACCCTCGCCCCGCGGGGAAACGCTACAACAGGCTGATGCTCGGGTCTCAGAGCCTCAGAGTCTCAGCTGCGCCGCGTCGCCCATGACCACGACGGGATGTGACTCGGGGGCGAGGTGCAGCAGGAGGTAGCGCACGCCCTCAGCGGGAATGGACACACAACCGTGCGTGGGACCGTCGTGGTCGACGTGCAGCCAGATGCCGCCGCCGCGTCGGGCCCCCAGGGGTCGTGACTGGTCGAGGGGCGACCTGCCGGGGACGCGGTTGTAGTCGACGGCGATGACGTAGTCGAACGCGTCCGCCGTCGAGTCTCCGAAGCCAGGCTGCTTCGGAGGGGGCTCGAAGGCTGTCGACCGGTGGTAGGGCAGGTGGGATCCTGGGTTGGCCTTGCGGCCGCCTGCGTCGCTGAGGGCAAAGGTGCCCACGGGCGTCTTGAGGTCCCCCTCGACGTGGTTGGTGGCCCAGCCCCTCTTTCCGACATGCCCTTGCCAGGCGGCCACTCGAATCCAGTCCTCGGCAACGCGTTCGTAGAACTCGACCGTGGCCGCGCTCGACGTGGTGGTTGCTCCACGAACCACCACCACCTGGGTCGTGCGGTCTGCAATGGTCTTTCGCGTCCGGGTGCCGACGGGCAGGGTTCGCGGGGTGGATGCCGAGGTGGAGGGGGAGGCGGAGGGTTCAGGCACTGCGGGACTTGTTCCCGTCGCCGAGGCTCCCTGCGACGGACTTTCCTCGGGGTCGCTGGCGGATGCCGGTCGCTCGGACTGGGCTGCCGGCGCGCGGAACGGGCCGATCCCCAGACTGGCGAGGGCAGCGAGGCCGATGGTCGTCCCGATCGCCAACGCGGTCACCTTCGTGGCCAACCGCACGATGCGCGCTGGGCGCCTGCGTGGGGTGCGGTGTGAGCCGGCAGAGCGGGCCCGTCGGCCTGCGCTGGAGCGGCTGACACCCGACATGCCGCGAGTCTATGGCCGCGTGGTCGTGAACTTCCTCAGCCTGAGGCCTGCTCACGCATCGCCTCGGACTGCGGGGAGGTGGCCGGCTTCGCACTGGCCTGGAGGGATCGAACGACGAGGGTTGCCAGCGCGGTGGTGACTGGTACGGCCAGGACCAGTCCGATGCCACCGGCCATCGTGCGCACGATCTCCTCGCTGATGTCCGAGCTGGTCAGGATCCGGGCGACCGGCTGGTTGACCAGGCTGATGAGGAGCAGGACCGGCAGAGCGGCGCCCGCATAGGCGAACACGACGGTGTACACGGTGGAGGCGATGTGGTCGCGCCCGATGCGCATCGCCTGGCGGTACAGGCGCAGAGGGGGCATGTCAGGGGCGGCGTCGTACAGCTCCCAGACCGCAGAGCTCTGCGTGATCGTGACGTCGTTGAGGATGCCCAGTCCGGCGAGGATGATCCCGCAGGTCAGCAGGTTGCGCAGGTCGATCTGCTGGGCCACCTGTTGCAGGGCAGCGTTGTCCTCGCTGCTCACGCCGTTCAGGTGCGCCTGCGCCACGGCCAGGGTGCCGACGCCCGCGGTGATCGCCAGACCGGCGAACGTCCCCAGGAGGGCGGTCGTCGTGCGGGCCGAGACACCGTGCGCCAGGTAGAGGACGACGATCATGATGGCGGCGGAGGAGACGAGGCCGACGGCGACGGGGCTGTGCCCCTCGAGCAGTGCAGGCATGAGGTACTTGACGACGACCGCGCCGGCGACGACGAGGCCGACCAACGACCGCAGGCCCCGCCACCGGGCGACGGCGACGATGGTGAGGGCGAAGGCGACCGCCAGCCACGTCAGGGGAGTGCCGCGCTCGATGTCGTAGAAGGTATAGGGCGAGCCCTCGCCCTCGCCGGGGACCTTGAGCACTATCAAGCCGATGCCAGCACCCGCACGTCTCGCATCGGGGGGCAGGTCCACGGTGACCATGGATCCCTTCTCCTGGCCGCTGGTGACCTCCACCTTGGCCCGTCCGCACTTGGCGGTCGCGGGGTCCTTGGTGGTCGCGGTGTCAGGTGCCCCGAACTGGTCACAGTCCAGGGGTGCGATCGAGGTGACCGTGCCGTGGAGGTACTCGACGCCCGGCACCGCGCTGTCCCGCACGGCCGGTCGGCCCTCGCCAGTGGGACGCAGGACCCACATGCCAGCCGCCGTCACGACGGCGATGACCAGGACGGCGCTGGCCAGCGCGATCCGCATCCACACCGGAGTCGGCGGGTGCGCGGTCGAGTGGGTATGCCGGTGGGAGCCTGCCATGGGTGCCTCTCTCGTGATTGCACTGCGCACCCTATGCGGTCAGGCAGATGCCACCATGATGCGATGACGAAGTATCTGATCTCGTTTCCGAGTGGCGCCATGGTCGTCCCAGCCGAGGAACTGGAGGCAGTTGCGGATGCGGCGCACGCGGTGGTGGAGGAGGCGAAGGACGCCGGGGTCTGGGTGTTCGGCGGTGGCATCGACGAGAGCATTCCGCCGGTCATGGTCGAAGGTGATGGGACGGTGACCGAGCGCACGTACGCGCAGACGAATCAGCTCGAAGGCGGCTACGCGGTGCTGGAGCTGCCCTCTCGCGAGGCGGCAGTGGAGTGGGCGGCGAAGCTCGCGGTCGCCTGCCGGTGTGCGCAGGAGCTCCGCGCGTTCCAGTTCGATCCCGCCAGCTAGCTTGAGCGGTAAGTCAGCCGATTCCGTGCCGCCGCAGTGTCTCGTCGATTGCACGCCACCAGAAAATCATTTGGCGATGCGAACCGCCCCGCCCATGCTTCTGCCATGAGCGACTTCGTCGAGAGCAAGCACCTAGTGCTCCGCCAGTTCACTGCGCACGACGCGGACCTGCTGATCGAGCTGGACAGTGACCCCGCAGTGATGCGGTACCTCACCGGTGGCGAGCCGACGCTGCCGGCCGCCGTCGTCCGCGATCGGGTGATCCCAAACGTGCTCAACTCGTACGAGCGTTGGAACGGCCGGTTCGGACTGTTCGCGGCGTACGAAAAGGAGACCGGTGCCTTCATCGGCTGGTTCCATCTGCGCCCAGAGCCCACGGGTCCGCAGGACGAGGTCGAGCTCGGGTACCGACTCCGCCAGGACGCTTGGGGCAAGGGGTACGCGACCGAGGGCTCGCGGGCGCTTGTGGACAAGGGCTTCTCGGAACTCGGCGTCAGCACGGTCTGGGGCGAGACGATGGCTGTGAACGTTGCCTCGCAGAGGGTGATGGAGAAGGTCGGCATGTCCGTCGTCGAGTCGCTCCCGACACCTGACGACATGCAGGGCGTCGAGGGCGCGGAGCGTGGTGGCTTCCGGTTCGAGATTACGAGGGAGCAGTGGGAACGACGATGATGCCGATGCGAAACGGCGGCTGACCCTGCGCGACGCTCGAAGGCGTTTTCGCAGGTCAGCCGCCGTTTCAGGCGACAGTCAGCAGGTCAGGGACCCGTGCTTGTCAGATGTCGAAGTACATCTCGAACTCGTGCGGGTGCGGGCGGAACCGGATCGGGTCGACCTCGTTCTTGCGCTTCCACTCGATCCAGGTCTCGATGAGGTCCTTGGTGAACACGTCACCCTCGAGCAGGAACTCGTGGTCGGCCTCGAGGGCGCTCAGCACCTCGGGGAGCGAACCGGGCACCTGGGCGATGGCGTCGTGCTCCTCCGGAGGCAGCTCGTAGAGGTCCTTGTCCACCGGCTCCGGGGGCTCGATGCGGTTCTTGATGCCGTCGAGGCCCGCCATCAGCATCGCGGAGAACGCGAGGTAGGGGTTGGCCGACGGGTCCGGCACGCGGAACTCGACGCGCTTGGCCTTGGGGTTGTCGCCCGTGATCGGGATGCGGATGCAGGCCGAGCGGTTGCGGGCCGAGTAGACCAGGTTGACCGGGGCCTCGTAGCCGGGGACCAGGCGGTGGTAGGAGTTCACCGTCGGGTTCGTGAACGCGAGCAGCGCCGGGGCGTGCTTGAGCAGGCCACCGATGTACCAGCGGGCCAGGTCGGACAGGCCGCCGTAGCCGCGCTCGTCGTAGAACAGCGGCTCGCCGTCCTTCCAGAGCGACTGGTGCGAGTGCATGCCCGAGCCGTTGTCACCGAAGATCGGCTTCGGCATGAAGGTGACGGTCTTGCCGCCATCCCACGCGACGTTCTTGACGATGTACTTGAACTTCAGCACGTCGTCAGCGGCCTGCTTCAGGGTGTTGAAGCGGTAGTTGATCTCCTGCTGGCCGGCGGTGCCGACCTCGTGGTGGGCGCGCTCGACGGACAGTCCCGCCGCCTCGAGGGCGAGGGTCATCTCGTCGCGCATGTCGGCGAAGTGGTCGGTCGGCGGGACGGGGAAGTAGCCACCCTTGTAGCGGGTCTTGTAGCCCTTGTTGCCGCCCTCCTCCTCGCGCCCGGTGTTCCAGGCCGCCTCGATGGAGTTGATGTAGTAGTAGCTGGCGTTCTGCTTGGTCTCGAAGCGCACGTCGTCGAAGACATAGAACTCGGCCTCGGCACCGAAGTACGCGGTGTCGGCGATGCCGGTCGACTTGAGGTACGCCTCGGCCTTGGCCGCGATGTTGCGCGGGTCGCGGGAGTACTCCTCGCCGGTGAACGGGTCGACGATGGAGAAGTTGAGGATGAGCGTCTTTTCCTTGCGGAAGGGGTCGAGGTAGGCGCTCGTGGGGTCCGGGATCAGCTTCATGTCGGACTCGTGGATGGCCTGGAACCCGCGGATCGAGGATCCGTCGAACATCTGCCCTTCCTTGAAGAACTCCGCGTCGAGGCTCTTGGCGGGCACGTTGAAGTGCTGCATCACGCCGGGCAGGTCACAGAACCGCACGTCGACGAAAATGACGTCCTCGTCCTTGATGAACTTCAGGACCTCGTCAGCATAGCTGAACAAAGTGCATCCTCCTGTTGGTGGGGCGGTGGCGCGGGGCGTCCACCCATGACTGACATGGTGTCGCCCACGACCCTAACGGCTGGGGATTACCCACCCATGACCCGAATGTTTCGCCGGTGTTACGCGGACATAGGCTTTCCGCGTGGTCGACCGCAAGGACATCGGTTCGTGGCTCCAGGGGCCGGGTTCGCGCTCAGGCGCGCCCACGGCATACCCGGGTGAGCGTCTGGGTATGCCGCGCGACGGCGCCGGTTCGATGGGCCGGTTCGGGCGCCGCCTGGTGGGCGTCGTCCTCGACTGGACCGCTTGCCAATTGATCGCGGCGGCGCTGTTCGACGTACCGCTGCCGTTCAGGGGAGTGGCTTCTGGCGCCGACACCCTCATCCTGCTCGCGATCTTCGCCCTCGAGCACCTGCTCCTGCTCAGCACGACCGGCTACACCCTCGGCCACCGCATCGTCGGCCTGCGCGTGGTGTCCCTCGACGGGCGGACGCCGCGACCCACCCAGGTGCTGGTGCGCACCCTGCTGCTCTGCCTGTTCCTGCCCGCGATGTTCTGGGACAAGGACGGCCGCGGCCTGCATGACAAGGCGGCCGGCACCCTCCTCGTCCGGAGCTGACCGACCGGGCAACCTCAGTCGGGCCGATCCTCAGCGCCGCGTGATGACGTCGCGGATCCGGCCCGTCGCCTCGGCGAGGATGTCGATGATCTCCCGGCTCTGGTCGCTGGTGAGCCCGTGCCGTTTCCACGCACCGCGAGCCTCCGAGCGCAGCTCGGCAACGGCCTGCTCGAGGTCGCGAATCGCCTTGGGATCGCTGCCCTTCCACCCCTGCCACGGCTCCGGGCCGCCGACCGGCGTCGCCGTGCGGCGGGCCTCCTGCGCGGCGGCCTTGAGCTCGGCGCGCAGGTCCTTGGTCTCGCCACGGACGCGTGAGCGCACCTGTTCGGCGAGCTCGCGCACCGACAGGTCGAGGTCGGACTCGAGGCTGGACAGGTCGTCCTGACGTGCCCGGACCTCCTCACGACCGGCCTCGGTGATCCGGTAGATCGCCTTGCGACCCTCCTCCGACCGCTCGACGAGGCCCTCCTCCTCGAGCTTGGCCAGCCGCGGATAGACCGTGCCGGCACTGGGGGAGTAGAGCCCGTTGAACCGGTGCTCGAGGTCCTGGATCACCTCGTAGCCGTGCCGCGGACCTTCGTTGAGCAGGGCCAGCAGGTACAGGCGCAGCTGGCCGTGCGCGAAGACGGGGCTCATGCGGACGCCTCGTCCACGGGAGCGGCCGGGCGCGTCTTGAGGACGACGACGTTGCCGGAGACGGCGTTCGCCTTGAGGCGCAGGCTGCCGTCGCCGTCGGTGAGCCGGTTGCCGGGCTGGCGCGAGTGCTTGTCGATGGTGTGGCCGTCGATGACGACCTGGCCCGAGGCGGTGTTGGCCGTGACGTCGTAGCCGCCATGCGGTGCGCGGACGGTCACGTCCCCGGAGACCGAGTTCGACTTGATCGTGGCGGCGCCGTTGACCAGGTCGAGGGCGACGTCGCCGCTGACCGTGCTGATGCTGACCTCGGGCACATCGCTGTGCTGGGCAGTGACTGCGCCCGACACGGAGTGCACCTTGAGCGGGCCACGCACGTTGCCGCACTCGACCTCGCCACTCACGGTGTTGACATCGACAGGACCGACGATGTCGTCGATGGTGATCGAGCCGGAGACGGTGTTGGCCCTGGCCCCGGCCCGCATGCCGGCGAGCAGCCCGCTGGCGCTGACCGTGCTCACCGAGGTCTCGGCGTCCTCGGGGATCGAGATGCTGATCGCGACCCGGTTGCGCTCGAGGCCGTCGAAGGCCTGACGCACCTTGTCCAGGATCCGGGTGGAGTCGACGCCGTGGGTGATCTTGAGCCTGGTGCCGTCCCAGCTGACCTTGACCGGCATGCCCTCGACCTTGGCGATCTCGACCCGGGCGGTGGGCGAGTCGGCGTGGGTCACGACGTCGACCCTCCCGCCGACGATCGCGACGCTGAGCTTGCGGACCCGCTCGCCGTCGCCGCCGATGTCGAGCACCCTGGCGGTGTCGATCGACCATTCCTCGCTCATGGGGTGTCCTTTCGTTGAGAGTGCATCTCGCGCTATATCGCGTTGTTGAGACTCACGTTATATCGCGTATGCCGCGAGGGCAAGTCCCAGCGCAGGGCGACCAGTCGGGACTGGGCCAAGGCCTGCAACGAGGCCTGAAACAATCGGTGTCGTGACGAGCCACCGCATCGCCCTGTGCACCTGGTCCGACCCGTCGTACGTCGACCCGGAGCCACCCCAGATCGCCGAGGCGTTGCACGCCATGGGCCTGGACGCAGAGGTGGTGGTGTGGCACTCCGAGGCGGACTGGGCGTCGTTCGACCTCGTGGTGATCCGTTCGACGTGGGACTACTTCGACCGTCTGGACGAGTTCCTCGAGTGGGCCGACCGGGTTGACTCCGTCTCGCGAATCATCAACGGCCCCAACATCATTCGCTGGAACTCACACAAGGGCTACCTCGCAGAGCTGGGCGAGGCCGGCATACCCGTGCTGCCCAGCCTCGCCCTCGCGAAGGGAGCCGCGCACGCTGTCGACCGGATGCTCGCGGTCGGCTGGACCGACGTCGTGATCAAGCCCGCCGTGGACGGCGGCGCCCGACAGGCGCTCAGGACGGCCGCGGCCTCGCCGGAGGCGGCGGAGCACCTGACGAGGCTGGTCGAGGCCGGCGACACGATCGTCCAGCCGTTCGCCCCGAGCGTGGAGCTGGGGGAGACCTCGCTGTTCTACTTCGGCGGCGACTTCTCCCACGCCGTGCGCAAGGTGCCCAAGGCCGGTGACTACCGCGTGCAGGCGTTGCACGGCGGTTCCGAGGAGGTGCACGAGCCGACCCGGGCGGAGCTGGACGTCGCGGCGCGGGCAATGGCCCTGGCCCCGGACGAGCTCGTCTATGCGCGGGTCGACCTCATCGACGTCGAAGGGCAACCGACCCTGATGGAGCTCGAGCTGATCGAGCCAGACCTGTTCCTGCGGATGGCGCCCGGCTCGGTGGCCAGGTTCGCCACCGCGGTGGCCGCCCAGCTCGACTGAGGAATGACTACCGGCCGCGCTTGATCTGGCCGCTTCGTCAGCGCTCCTCCGGGCAGGTCCCTCGTTCGTCGGGCCCTACCCTCCCCTGCTTGATCCTCAGCGGCCGCGCATCGCCTTGCGGTCGACACGGGCGCGCATCGGGTCCATGCCGGCCGGGATCGGCGGGCGCAGGCCACCGAGGGACTTGAGGCGCTTGTTGACGGCCGACACCTCCTCCTTGGTGAGGACCGGCTTCATCCGGGTGAGCTTGCCGGTGAGCTTGCGGACCGGCACCTGGTCGGCACCGTCACCCACGACGATCGCGGTCACGGGGACACCCGGCGCGACGCGCTCGACCTTCTTGCGCTCCTGGGTGAGCAGCTTGGTGCGACGGGCCTCGGGGCCCTCGCCGATGAGCACGATGCCGGGGCGGCCCAGCGCCCGGTAGACGAACGCCGCACCCGCGACGTCCTCGGGCCGCGTGCCGCGTGCACCGTCGACGGCGACCGGCTGCTGGTCGAAGAACCAGCCGCGGCGCAGCGAACCCAGGGCGGCGCCAGCGGCTCCGGGCTGGCCCTCCAGTGAGCGGTAGGCAGCCCGCTCGGCCATCCGGGACAGCACGAGAGTGGCGGCGAGCAGGCCGAGCGGGAAGGACAGCACGAGGGCGTACACCCAGTGGCCGACCAGCACTCCGACGCCCGCGCCGACCGCGAGCACCGCGAGGAAGGCGAGCAGCATCCACCACGGGATCGTGGGGTCGGCCTTGCGTGATGCGGTGAAGACCTGACGGATCTGGGCGAACCGGCCCGGCTTCGTGGGCGTGTCCGACTGCTGCTTTTCCTTGCGGGCCATGAGGGTCAGGATACGGGTGTCAGGCGGGGGCGCCCAACGCGCCCGGCTGCCGTGCGGCCAGCAGCGAGGAAGCCTCCTGGCGAGCGGGGTCTCCAGCGGCCTCGGCGAGGTGCTGCAGGTGCTCGGGGATGTCGCGACCCCACTTCTTCATGGCCGTCGCCCAGAGCCGTCCGGCGCGGTAGGACGAGCGCACGAGAGGCCCGGCCATGACGCCCTTGAAGCCCAGGTTCTGGGCGACGTCGCTCCAGTGCACGAACTCCTCGGGCTTGACCCAGCGGTCGATCGGGTGGTGCAGCTTGGAGGGACGCAGGTACTGGGTGATGGTGAGGATGTCGCAACCGGCGTCGTGCAGGTCTGCGATCGCCTGCTCCACCTCGTGGTCCTCTTCGCCCATGCCCAGGATGAGGTTCGACTTGGTCACGAGCTCGGCGTCGCGGGCCATGGACAGCACCTTGAGCGACTTCTCGTACGTGAAGGCGGGCCGGATCTGCTTGAAGATGCGTGGGACGGTCTCGAGGTTGTGGGCGAAGACCTCAGGACGCGCGTCGAAGACCTGGCCCACGAGCTCGGGCTTGGCGCCGAAGTCGGGCGGCAGGATCTCGACGCCTGTGTTGGGGTTCTTGGCGTGGATCTGGCGGATCGTCTCGGCATAGAGCCAGGCGGCGCCGTCGGGCTGGTCGTCGCGCGCGACCCCCGTGACGGTCGAGTAGCGCAGCCCCATCTGGGCGACCGACTCGGCGACTCGACGGGGCTCGTCACGGTCCAGCGCCTCGGGGCGGCCGGTGGCGATGTCGCAGAAGTCGCACCGGCGGGTGCAGACGTCACCGCCGATGAGGAAGGTCGCCTCGCGGTCCTCCCAGCACTCGAAGATGTTGGGGCAGGCGGCCTCCTGGCAGACCGTGTGCAGTCCCTCGGTCTTCACCATCGAGTGGAGCTTGGTGTACTCCGGGCCCATCCTGGCGGTGGTGCGGATCCACTCGGGCTTGCGCTCGATCGGCGTCTCGGCGTTGCGCGCCTCGACGCGCAGCAGTCGGCGGCCCTCGGGTGCGATGGTCACGAAGACTCCCTTGCCCTCTCGGTGGTGCGCGTGCCCGGTGCAGCGACCCGGTCGGGTCGTCCGGTATGCCGTGGGGCACGGGTGCGCCCGGAGGTCACCGGGCGTCCTCCAAGGGTACGCCTGCGGCGCGACGGGTATTCCCGGAGCCCCGACGTGCGGCCTATGCCGAGACCTTGCGACTGTGGAAGAGCGCCCGGGTGAGCAGGTCCACAGTCGGCCCGACCAGGATGGACACCAGCAGGGTGCCCGGCCCGACGGCCGCCCCCAGGGTCCAGCCGCCCACCGCGCTCACGGCCTGCAGCACGGTGTAGCTCCACTTGAAGGGCAGCGGCGGGTCGAACGAGATCGCAGCCGCTTCCGCAGGGCCGGCACCAGTGTGCGACGCGAGGTAGCCGGCCACCCCCAGCGACAGCAGGACGAACGCCGCCGCGAGCTCGACGAACCGTGGGCCCAGCGCCGTCGGCGTCGGCAGGAGGGGCAGCAGCACGTTGACGGTGGCCCCGACGACGACCATCTGGACGACGGTGCCGATGCCCGGCCGGGTGCCCCGACTCCAGGCCACGGCGATGAGCAGGATCCCGACGCCGACGTTGACGACGACGAACGGCAGCCCCGACGCCTTCGTCAGACCCGAGATCAGGGTCGAGTAGCCGTCCGAGCCGAGGGCCGCGTCGAGCAGGCAGGCCACACCGGCACCCAGGACCACGCACGAGAGCACCAGCTGCACCAGGCGTCGAGACAGGGATGCGCGCGCGGAGTCCTCCGTGGCCACCGACGGGTCCGCGGTGGTCGGGCGCCGGTCGGCGCTCGTCACGCGCCCGAGGCGAGGATGTCGAAGAGGTGCTTCTCGGCATACGGAAGGACGTCCTGGACGGTGACCACGCGCCCGGCTTCGCGGCTGATCGAGCTCACCCCGGCGTCGTCGATGCCGCAGGCGACGATGTTGTCGGCCCACGAGAGGTCGGCGTCGCAGTTGAGGGCGAAGCCGTGCATGGTGACCTGCCGGCTCACCCGCACGCCGATCGCGCCGAGCTTGCGGTCGGGGCGCCCGCCGGGCTCGTCGTCCGCCAGGGCCCAGACGCCGCTGCGCCCGCCCACCCGGGTCACGTCCACGCCGAAGTCACGGCAGGTGCGGATCATGACCTCTTCGAGGCGGCGCACGTGGGCCACGACGTCGATCGGGACGCCGTGCAACCGGACGATCGGATAGCCGACGAGCTGTCCCGGTCCGTGCCAGGTGATGAGCCCACCGCGGTCGACGTCGATGACCGGCGTGCCGTCGAACGGCCGCTGGTGGGCCTCGGTGCGCTTGCCTGCGGTGTAGACCGCGGTGTGCTCGAGGAGCAGCACGGTGTCCTCGGCACCGTCCACGACGGCGGCATGCACCTCGCGCTGGTGGGCCCAGGCAGCCTCGTAGTCGACGAAGTCGGGGGCAAAGCCCACGTGCTCGAACCGCATGCGGTCAGCCTACGCCCGGGGGAGTCGGCGGGTTTCCAGGCGCTCCTCAACCGCCGTGTCGGCATCGCGGGTCACGATGAACGCAGCCTTGCCGTCGCGCTCGGTGACCGCCTCGACGAGCTCGGTGCCGTGGTAGACCAGCCCGACCCCGTCGTCCGTGCAGTGCGTCGTCGGGAGCGTGCCGTCGGCCACGAGTCGGTGGACCAGCGGGCGCCGGCGTTCCTCGGAGTCGTAGTGCACGCCGTTGCCGTAGGGCAGGAAGCCCAGGCCGTTGGTCACCGCGCGGAGCTCGGGCCCGAACGAGTCCGTCGTGCCCCCGGCATACCAGCAGATCGAGCCGGCGGAGACACCGGCGAGCACCACTCCCGCCTCCCAGACCCGGCGGAAGACGGCGTCCAGCTCGTGCACCCGCCAGACCGCGAGGAGGTTGGCGACCGAACCACCGTTGACCCAGACCACGTCCTGGGCCAGGAGGTGGCCCTCGACGTCGGCGAGGTTCGGCATGGGGAACAGGTGCAGGTTGGTGACGGAGAATCCCGCCGCTCGACCTGCCTCGTCGACGTCGGCGGCGAAGCCCCGCTGGTCGCCGCTCGCCGTACCGAGGACGGTGACCTTGGGGGTGCCCTCGGCACCGGATAGCGCGACCGCGTGGTGCACCAGCGCGTCGAATTCGAAACGAGTGCGCTGGGCCATGCGGTAGCCACCCGAGGTGGCGAGGATGGTCGGCTGGTCTGCAGGCATGTCCCGACTCTAGGAGAGCACCTGTGGACAACTCGCAGGGTGGTGTGGCGCGACTGGGCATAGTGGCGCGATGAGCACGGAGAGCGCGCAGACCCGGCCCGACGTGCCCGGCTATGAGCTGGGTGAGCTGTTGGGAAGCGGGGGATCCGGCACCGTGTGGGCGGCGACTCGGGAGGGTGACAGCGCGGCGGTGGCCGTCAAGGTGGTGCCGGTCGGCCGCGCCGACCAGGCCGATGCACTGGCGCGCGAGTTCGCGGTGCTGGCCCGGGTCGACGTCGAGGGGCTGGTCGGCTTCCACGAGGCGGTGGGGTTGCCGGGCGAGCCTGCCGCGGTCGCCTTGGTGTTCGACCAGGTGCGCGGCGGCTCCCTCGAGGGCGTCGTGAAGGCGCGCGGCCACCTGAGCGTGGGGGAGTCGGTGACGATGCTCGCTCCGGTCGCACGAGCCCTGGCGGGGCTGCACGGGCTGGGCGTCGTGCACGGCGACGTCACCCCCGCCAACGTCCTCGTCGAACGCACGGGCCGACCCCTGCTCGCCGACCTCGGGGTGACCTCCTTGGTGGGCGAGGCGCCGGGGCAGCTCTGGGGCACGGACGGTTTCGTCGCGCCGGAGGTCCTCGAACGCGGCGTGGTCAGCACAGCCTCCGACGTGTATGCCGTGGGTGCGCTCGCGTGGTGGTGCGTCACCGGCTCGCCGCCGGCTCCGATGGCGCTGCGCCGCCCGCTCGAGGAGCTGGCGCCCGGCCTGCCCCTTGCGTGGTCCGAGATCACGCTGCGAGCACTGCAGGGCGACCCGTATGCACGCCCGACCGCCGCCGAGCTCGCACTGGCCTACTACGACTCAGCACCGTGCGAGCCGCTGCGGCTGGTGGTGGGGAGCGACGAGACGTCGCTGCTGACCCAGCGGCTGCGGCAGGCCGGAACGATGACTCCCGCCGCGGGGGACCGGGGGCCGCGGAGCCGTGAGTCGCGGCGGGCGCTGGCACTGTGCACGCTGCTCGTGCTGGTGGTCGGACTCGGGTGCGGCGGACTGATGGCCAGCGGACGGCTGGCCACGCCCGATTGGGTCCACCGGCCCCGAGACGCTGCCGGACGACCGAGCCCTGCGAGCCAAGGGCTGGTGCCGGTCTCGGCTCCCAGCCCGACGGGTTCGCCGACGCAGGCGTCAGGGGGGACCTCCCGCGCGCGCCGTGACCTCGCGGCGGACCAGAGCGCCCCGCAGACGGATCCCCGCGGTCTGATGGCCGCCCTCGCCGCGTTGCGGGCCGAGGTGATGATGTCGAGGTCGGCCGGAGCGCTGTCGCGCCTGGATGTCCCCGGCTCGGCCGCACTCGCCCAGGACGCCGCGCTGCTGCGCGACCTCGCCGCCTCGGATCAGACCTGGGAGGGTGTGGCGCTGAGCGTGGCGTCGGCCCGCACGGTGTGGCAGACCGCGACGACGGCGGCGGTCGACGCGGTGGTGGGGACGGCGGCATACCGGGTGGTCGACCCATCGGGTCGAGCGCAGGCGCGGCCCGCGGAGGCTGGGCAGGAGCTGCGCTACGAGCTGAGGTGGACGTCCGGACGGTGGCGGGTGGACAGCGTCACGGGCGTCACGCACTAGGGCTGCTGGGACAACACCCATCGCAGCGCGGACTCCATGCTCTGGTCCTCGTGCACGAAGCCCGACTCGATCAGCCTCGTGGGCACGGCGCGCTTGCTCGTGAGCACCTCGTCGGAGAAGCCGCCGAGGACCAGCTTGATCCCGAAGGCCGGGGCTGGCAGCAGCGCCGGGCGGTGGATCTGTCGACCCAGCTCACGCGCGATGTCGAGCTGGTGGTCGGGGTGTGGCCCCACGAGGTTGACCGGACCCTCGATCTCGGGGTGGTCGACGAGGTGCGCCAGCGCGCCCACCGTGTCGCGCAGCGAGATCCACGGCCACCACTGGCGTCCGTTGCCGAGGGGGCCGTTGATGCCGAGCCTGGCCAGCGGCAGCATGCGCGACAGCGCTCCACCGTCGGGCGCGAACACCAGGCCGGTGCGGGTCGTGGCCACCGACAGACCGGCCACACGCGCCGGCTCCGCTGCGGCCTCCCATGCCCGGACGACCTCGCTGAGAAAGCCTTCGCCGGGGCCGGACTCCTCCGTGAGGACCTCGTCGCCGCGGTCCCCGTAGAAGCCCACGGCCGCGCCGCTGACCAGTCGGACCCGCTGACCCCGCGCGGCGAGAGCTGCCAGGGTCGTGGCGATCGTGGTCGTGCCGTCCACGCGGGAGGCGAGGATCTCCTGCTGGTAGGCCGGGGTCCACCGCTGGTCGCCGACACCCGCACCGGCGAGGTGGACCACGGCCGTGACGCCGGACAGGGCAGACGGGTCCAGACGACCCTGGGGCGGGTCCCACTGGACCTCGTCCGGGGTCGAGGGGGCCCTGCGGACCAGGTGGACGACCTCGTCGCCGCGCTGGCGCAGGAATGCCGACAGCGCGCCGCCGATCAGTCCGGAGGCACCGGTGATGGCAACGCGCTGCGGCATGTGCTGAACCTCGTCGACCGACCCCGCTAGAGACCGAGGTCCGACTCGAAGTTGCCTTCCTCGAGTCGCGTCTTCATCGTCGTGAGGAAGCGCGCGGCGTCTGCCCCGTCGACGACACGGTGGTCGTACGACAGCGCGAGGTAGACCATGGAGCGGATCGAGATCGTCTCGCCGCCGTCGCCGTCGGACACCACGACCGGGCGCTTGACGACTGCACCGGTGCCGAGGATGGCCACGTTGGGCTGGTTGATGATCGGGGTGTCGAACAGGGCTCCCCGGCTGCCGGTGTTCGTCAGCGTGAAGGTGCCGCCGCCGAGCTCGTCCGGGCCGATCTTGTTGGTCCGGGTGCGCTCGGCGAGGTCGGCGATCTTGCGGGCCAGCCCGGCGATGTTGAGGTCGCCGGCGTCCTTGATGACGGGCACGAGCAGGCCGCGCTCGGTGTCGACCGCGACGCCGAGGTTCTCGGTGCCGTGGTAAGTCACCTCGGTGCCGTCGACGCTGGAGTTGACCGACGGGTGGGCCTTGAGGGCCTCGACGGCTGCGAGGGCGAAGAACGGCAGGAAGCTGAGCTTGGTGCCCTCGCGCTGCTCGAACTCGGTCTTGGCCTTGGTCCGGAGCCGGGCGATCTTGGTGACGTCGACCTCGACCACGGTGGTCAGCTGGGCCGACACCTGCAGCGACTCAACCATCCGCTTGGCGATGGTCTGCCGCAGCCGCGACATCTTCTCCGTCGTGCCCCGCTTGGGCGAGACCGACGACGCCGCACTCGGTGCAGACGGCGCGGAGGGTGCCGATGCTGCGGGTGCGGCAGCCGGAGCGGCAGTAGGGGCAGGCGCAGCAGCTGCCTCTTCGGCGGCCTTGGCCGCGTCGAGGACGTCCTGCTTGCGGATCCGTCCGCCGACGCCGGTGCCCTTGAGCGAGCCGAGGTCGACGTTGTTCTCGGCTGCGAGCTTGCGCACCAACGGTGTGACGTACGCCGAGGCATCGGTGTCGTCGGCTGCCGAGCCGGCTGATGCGGGCGCTGGCGCCGGAGCGGCGGCTGAGGGAGCAGCGGCCGGGGCGGGAGCGGGAGCGGGAGCGGGGGCCTGGGCGGGAGCCGGCGCTTCCTGAGCGGCGGGCGCCTCCTGGGTGGGCGCCTCCTGGGCGGGGGCCTCCTGTGCAGGCGCTTCCTGGGCAGGGGCCTGCTGGGCAGGCGCTTCCTGGGCAGGGGCAGGGCTGCCACCGGAGCCGCCGATGACGGCCAGGTCGCCGCCCACGGGGACGGTGTCGTCCTCCTGGACCAAGATCTTGGTCAGCGTGCCTGCGACCGGCGAGGGGATCTCCGTGTCGACCTTGTCGGTCGAGACCTCGAGCAGCGGCTCGTCCACCTCGACGCTGTCGCCCTCGGCCTTGAGCCACCGCGTGACGGTGCCTTCGGTGACGGACTCACCGAGCGCTGGCATCTTCACGGTCTCGCCGCCGGACGAACCTGGGTCTCCCGAACCGGAGTCGGCGCCTGCTGCGGCGGGGGCCGCCGCAGAGCCGTCGTCCTGGCCGGACGCCTGGTCCTGCTCCGGCTCAGAGGTCGCGGCCTGCGGCTCCTGCTCGGTGGAGGGGGCCTCCGCCGGCGGCGCCTGCTGGTCGGTCTGCTCCTGCTCGCCCTGGGACTGGTCGCCCTGGGACTGGTCGCCTTGGGACTGGTCGCCCTGGCCGCCGTCCTGCTGGGCGGGCTGTTCGCCACCACCGGAACCCTCCGACCCGTCGCCGATGACGGCGAGGTCGGCACCCACCGGGACGGTGTCGTCCTCCTGGGCGAGGATCTCCTGCAGGACGCCAGCGACGGGCGATGGGATCTCGGTGTCGACCTTGTCGGTCGACACCTCGAGCAGTGGCTCGTCAACCGCCACCGTGTCGCCGACGTTCTTCAGCCAGCGCGTCACGGTGCCTTCGGTGACGGACTCACCCAGGGCTGGCATGGTCACGCGTTCAGACATGTGCCTGTCTCTCCTTGTGCTCGTGTTCGCTGGCGGCGGTGCCGTGGTGCGTCGTGCGGTGGTGCGTCGTGCGGTGGTTCGTCGTGCCGTGGTGCGTCGTGCTGTGCACTGCTGGGGTCTGTCAGTTGTGCGCGTGGAGCGGCTTGCCGGCCAAGGCCAGGTGAGCCTCGCCGAGCGCCTCGTTCTGGGTGGGGTGGGCGTGGATCAGGGACGCCACGTCGGAGGGTAGGGCTTCCCAGTTGTAGATCAGCTGCGCTTCGCCGATCTGCTCACCCATGCGGGCGCCGATCATGTGCACGCCGACGACCGGGCCGTCCTTCTCGCGGACCAGCTTGACGAAGCCCTGGGTCTGCAGGATCTGCGACTTTCCGTTGCCGCCGAGGTTGTACTCGTACGTCTCGATGTCGGCGTACTTCTCGCCGGCCTGGGCCTCGGTGAGCCCGACCGAGGCGATCTCGGGGTCGCAGTAGGTGACCCGTGGGATCCCGACCTCGTCGATCACGGCCGGCGAGAGCCCGGCGATCTCCTCGGCGACGAAGATGCCCTGGGCGAACCCGCGGTGCGCCAGCTGGAGGCCGGGCACGATGTCGCCCACGGCATACACGCCCTCGACTCCGGTGCGGAGCCGCTCGTCGGTGATGACGAAGCCCCGGTCCAGGGTCACGCCGGCCTCGGCGTACCCGAGACCGTCGGTGACCGGTCCGCGCCCGACGGCGACGAGCAGGAGGTCGGCCTCGATGGTGCTGCCGTCCTCGAGGGAGACGCTCACGGTGTCGCCGGACTGCGTCGCTCCCGCGAACTTCACGCCCGTCTTGAACGCGATCTTTCGCTTGCGGAACGACCGCTCGAGCGTCTTGGAGATGGCCTCGTCCTCGGCGGCGACGAGTCGGGGCAGGGCCTCGACGATGGTCACCTCGGAGCCGAACGACTTGAACACGGACGCGAACTCGACGCCGATGACGCCGCCGCCGAGCACCACGACGCGCGGGGGCACGAAGTCGAGCGTCAGCGCCTGCTCGCTGGTCATGATCCGGCCGCCGATCTCGAGCCCCGGCAGCGACTTGGCGTAGGAGCCGGTGGCGAGCACGACGTTGCGCCCGCGGATCTGGCGGCCGTCGACCTCGACGGTGGAGCGGTCGACCAGGCGTCCGGCGCCCTCGACCAGCTCGATCTTGTGCGCCTTCGCCAGACCCTGCAGACCCTTGTACAGGCGGGCGATGACGGCGTCCTTGTAGGCGTTGACGCCAGACATGTCGACGGACTCGAACGTCGACTTGACCCCGAAGTGCTCACCCTCGCGGGCGGTGTCGGCGACCTCGGCGGCATGCAGCAGCGCCTTGGTCGGGATGCAGCCGACGTGCAGGCAGGTGCCGCCGAGCTTGCCCTTCTCCACAAGGGCGACCCGCAGCCCGAGCTCGGCCGCCCGGAACGCGCAGGCGTAGCCGCCACTTCCGCCTCCGAGGATCACCACGTCGTACGTGGTCTCTTCAGTGGCCTCGGCGTCAGCCGGCATGCTCGCTCCCTTGCGTCGTGTGCGTCGGATTGTCGCGTCGCTCACGGGTCGCGGTCAGGTCGTGGCCGGTCCGGGATCGACACAGAGCATCTTGTCACTGATTGCGCACCGAGGCGCAAGCAGGTCGACCGATGGCATGCAGGTCACGGGGCCGCGGCGCTCCGGTGCCCGCAATGGCGTCGGATCGAGTCACCTCTCCACGTATCGTTGGCCCCATGGCGTGGTGGAAGCGGAGCGGCAAGCGCTCGGACCGGGGACCCTCCGACGGGCCCAACATGGCGGTGGACCAGCAGGCCGTCCGCAAGCACCTGACCGAGTTCGCCACGAGCCGGCGGGGAGTCGAGGCCTATGTCGAGCCTCCGACCAACGTCACCGCGACCACGGTGATCCTCATCGCCTTCGACGGCGAGTGGACGCGTCGGGCTGCGGGGTCCCGCGATGCCGCTTTCGCGCTGGCGCGCAGCCTCGAGGTGCCCGTCTACGACGTCCTCCAGACGGGCTACCCCAACAGGATGCGCGAGTGGAACTCGCGCCAGCGCAAGAAGCAGTGACCGTATGCCGCGTGGCTGGCAGAGTGGGCACAGACCTGCGGGCCGGGAACCGGCCCGTTCAGCACCGAGAAGCAGGAGGCACCATGGCCAAGTCCGGTGACGCAAAGAAGCCTGGGAAACAGACGCCGGGGGGACAGGGCCCGAGCGAGGAGATGAAGCGCAAGTTCCGCGAGGCCCTCGACAAGAAGCAGTCGCACACAGGTCGCGACGTGTCCGACGACACCGAGCACGGCAAGGTCGACCACGCGCAGGCGGCGGCGACGACGGCCACGCAGCAGATGTTCCGTCGCAAGAGCGGCGGCTGAACCGAGCACGCCAGCTGGACCGCGCCAGCTGGACCGCGCCAGCTGGACCGCGCCTGCCAGCTGAACCTCCAGGAAAAGCAATGCCAGAGGGGCCCGTCCGATGTGGACGAGCCCCTCTGGCATTGGAGCACTTCTGGCCACTCATGCCGGACGAAACCCAGACCACGGGCTCTCGGTGCCGTACCAGCGGCCAGAAGTGGCTCCCGATCGCGTGAGGTGTCAGCCGGCGTAGCCCTCGACGAGGGTGAGGAGGGTGCCGACGCCGTAGCCTGTGGCGCCCTTCGGGGTGTAGCCCCACGCGGACCCCTCGTTGAACGACGGCCCGGCGATGTCGACGTGTGCCCACGGCGTGCCCTGGGTGACGAACTCCTGCAGGAAGAGACCGGCGGTGAGCATCCCGCCCCACCGCTCGCCCTTGTGGGCGAGGTCCGCCACGCTGGAGTCGAGCTGGCTGCGCAGGTCGCTGGGCAGCGGCATCGCCCAGGCCGCCTCGCCTGCGGCGGCGGCTGCACCGCCGACCCGGTCGCGGAAGGCGTCGTCGTTGGCCATGATCCCCGCCACGCGGCCGCCGAGGGCGACCATCTGGGCCCCGGTCAGGGTGGCGATGTCGACGATGGCGTCGGGCTTGGCCTCACCGGCCAGGCAGATGCCGTCACCCAGGACCATCCGTCCCTCGGCATCGGTGTCGAGGATCTCGACGGTGGTGCCGTTGCGCATCGTCACGACGTCGCTGGGGCGTTGCGCGGTGCCGCTGGGCATGTTCTCGGCGAGGCAGAGGTAGCCGGTGACCTTGACCGGCAGCCCGAGCTGGGCAGCTGCCAGGACCGTGGCGGCCACTGCGGCGGCCCCGGCCATGTCGGACTTCATCGTGAGCATCCCGGTGGCGGGCTTGAGGTTGAGGCCGCCCGAGTCGAAGGTGATGCCCTTGCCGACGAGCGCCACCGAGGCCGTGGCCCTCGGCGGGTTCCACGTCAGGGTGACCATCCGCGGCGGGTTGACCGAGCCCTGGCCGACCCCGACGATGCCGCCGAAGCCGCCCTTCTCGAGGGCCTTCTCGTCGAGCACCTTGATGGTGACCTTGGCGGTCGCGGCGGCGTTGCGCGCCTTCACGGAGTCTGCGAACGACTGGGGGAAGAGCTGGTTCGGGGGAGTGTTGACCAGGTCGCGGGCATAGGCCTTCGCATCCGCCAGGATGCCCGCGCGGGTTGCCGCGGCCTTGACAGCCTTGACGCGCGCCTCCGAGGTGGCGACGGTGACCGTCGTGATGCCCTTGGTGGGCTTGGCCGCGGGGCCGCGCACGCCGGCATACCGGTAGGCGCCGAGCGCAGCGCCCTCGGCCACGGCGGCAACGGACTCGGCACCGGCGGTGGGCAGCGCGACAACGACCTTGGTCGCGTTCTTGAGCGACCTGGAGGCGGCGCCGGCAGCGCGCCGCAGCACCTCGTGGTCGAACGACGTCGTCCGGGCGGTGCCCTTGCCCAGACCGGTGAGGACCACTCGCGGGGCGGCGACGCCGGGCACGGCCGCGATGGTGAGCACCTCGTCGGCGGCACCCGTGGCGTGCAAGGCCGCGAGCTGGGCGGCGACGTGGGTGGCGGCGGGCCGCGGCAGTCCGTGGCCTGCGGCCAGGGCCGCCTTGCCGTCGGAGTCGACCGTGGCAAGGACGAGGGCGTCGGCCTTGAGGTCGTGGGCGGGGCGGTCGGAGACGTTGACGGTCGTCACGTACTCATCCTTCGTATCGGGGCTGGTGGCACCTGCTGGTGCGCAGGATAGCCGGGCCGTGTGCGGTGCAGGTGGAGGGCGGTAGCGTTCGGAGCATGAGCGACGGAGCCCTGAAGACCTCACCCCTGCATGACCGGCACGTGGCCCTTGGGGCCAAGATGGCCGACTTCGGCGGCTGGGAGATGCCCATCGAGTACCCCGGTGGAGGGGTCGTGCGCGAGCACTCGGCGGTGCGTACCTCGGTCGGCATCTTCGACGTCTCCCACCTGGGCAAGGCTCGCGTCTCCGGGCCCGGGGCCAAGGACTTCGTGAACTCCTGCCTGGCCAACGACCTGGGCCGCATCCACGAGGGCAAGGCGCAGTACACGTTGTGCTGCAACGACTCCGGCGGGGTCGTCGACGACCTGATCGCCTACTTGCGCAGTGACGACGACGTCTTCCTCATCCCCAACGCTGCCAACACCGGCGCGGTGGTGGAGCTGCTCGCTGCGGCGGCCCCCGAGGGTCTGACGGTGGAGAACCTCCACGAGGGCTATGGGGTCATCGCCGTCCAGGGCACCAGGAGCGACGAGGTGCTCGAAGCGCTGGGACTGCCCACGGGCCACGAGTACATGTCCTTCGTCGAGACCGACTGGAACGGCCACCCGGTCATCGTCTGCCGCACCGGCTACACCGGCGAGCGTGGCTACGAGCTGGTGCCGGCGTGGGAGGTCTCGGCCCAGCTGTGGGACGCCCTCCTCGAGGCGGCGGCGCCCTACGACGGACTGCCCTGCGGCCTGGGTGCCCGGGACACGTTGCGCACCGAGATGGGGTACGCCCTGCACGGCAACGAGCTGTCCCCGACCATCACGCCCGTCCAGGCGCGGGTGGGCTGGGCGGTCGGCTGGAAGAAGGAGTCGTTCTGGGGCAGGGACGCGCTCGTCGCCGAGAAGGCTGCCGGACCCGCGCGGGTCGCCTGGGGGCTGCTGGCCACCGGTCGCGGCATCCCTCGCGCGCACTGTGCCGTCAAGGTCGGCGACGAGGTCGTGGGTGAGGTCACCTCCGGTACCTTCAGCCCGACGCTCAAGAACGGCATCGCCCTGGCCCTGCTCGCGCCGACCGTCGCCGAGGGCGACGACGTCGTCATCGACGTCCGCGGCCGCGAGGTGACCGCCACGGTCGTGAAGCCGCCGTTCGTGCAGGTCGACGTCCGCGAGGACTGAGACGGCGCGCGCCAGAGATTCGCAGGGGACTCGGTATGCCGGACAAGGAGTTTCGCGGGCACGTGTACTCCGCGCGGGTCGAGTGGAGCGGGTCCACGGCCGGGGGCTACCGCGCCTATCCGCGGGCCCACACGGCGTGGACGCCACCTGCGAGCGAGGGCTTCGACCTGAGTGCCGACCCGCACTTTCGTGGTGACCCGGACCTGCCCAACCCCGAGCAGCTGCTGGTCCTGTCGGCCTCGTCGTGTCAGCTGCTGTCGTTCCTCGCCGTCGCTGCCCGCGGCGGCGTTGACGTCATCGGCTACGCGGACGACGCGTCGGGGGAGATGCCCGACGACCTCGTGCCGCAGCGGATCACGCGCATCGTGCTGCGGCCGGTCGTGACGGTCGCGGCGGGGACCGATCCGGCGCTGGTCCTGCGAATGACCCACGAGGCCCACGACGAGTGCTACATCGCCAACTCGCTGACCACGCAGGTCGTCGTGGAGCCCGAGATCATCGTGGGCTGACCCGCGGCCCAGGGCTCGGACTGCCACGGGGCTGTCGGGGGTCGGGCGTAGTTTCGTGGGATGCGATACGGCTTCGTCGTCCCCTTCGCCGATGCCCGTGAGTTCGCCGAGGTGGCGGCGCTCGGTGAACACCATGGCTGGGACGCCGTCTTCACGTGGGAGAGCCTCTACGGCGAGCACGCCTGGGTGACCCTGGCCGCAGCGGCGATGGCGACGTCGACCATCCGGCTGGGGACCCTGCTCACGCCGGCCAGCCGACACCGGCCGTGGGATCTCGCGTCGATGGTCAGCTCCGTCGACCGGCTCAGCGGTGGCCGCGTGGTCATGACGGTCGGGCTCGGCGCTCTGCACCCCGGGTGGACCCGGTTCGAGCGCGACGAGGGCCGGGCGGTGCGCGCGCAGAAGCTCGACGAGTCGCTGGCCGTCTATCGCGGGCTGCTGTCGGGCGAGCCGTTCACCCACGACGGGGTGCACTATCCGGTCGGGCCCGTAGGCCGTGGCGCCCCACCGCTGCCGCCACCACCCACTCAACGTCCGCATCCACCGGTGTGGGTGGTGGGGGCCTACCTGCCGGGGCGACGCAGGCAGCCGTCGCTGGAGCGCGCCGCGCGGTGGCAGGGGCTGCTCCCCACGGTCGCGGTGCCCGACGCCAAGCCAGGCAGCCCGCACCTGACGCTGGAGTCGGTGGCCGAGGTGCTCGACGCCGTGCGCCGGTTGCGCGAGGAGGCCGGGCTGCCGTGGGACGGCTACGACGTGGTGATCGAGGGCGACAGCACGGGGGAGTTCGTCAGGTCGGCGGGCACCCCGGAGCAGTGGGCGGAGATCGGCGCGACGTGGTGGATCGAGAGCTGGTGGAGCGTCGCACCCGGTGCGGCCGGGCTGGCCGAGATCCGCCGACGCGTGGAGGCCGGTCCGCCCAGCCCGACGACGATGTCGCAGACGAACGGGCTGGCCGACGACGAGTAGCCGACGAGCTAGCCGATGACGTCCGAGACCCGGAGCAGGGGCAGCGGATGCATCACCTTGGCGACCTGCGGCGCGAAGGCCGGCGAGTCGCTCAGGATGCGACGGGCGGGACCATCGGCCACCACCTCCCCTTCGGCGAGGATGACCGCCCTCGTCGCGACCTCGGCCGCCAGCTCGACATCGTGTGTGGCCAGGATGACGGTGCTGCCAGCGACGGCCAACTGCGTCAACAGGGAGGTGAGGCGGGCCTTGGCCGCGTAGTCCAGTCCCCGGGTGGGTTCGTCGAGCAGGACCACCTCGCTGCCGCGAGCCAGCACCAGGCTCAGGGCCACACACATCTTCTGGCCCTCGGAGAGCTGGGCGGGGTGGCGCTCGCGGGCCAGTCCCGGGACCAGACGCTCGAGGACGGCTGCACCCGACCCCGGCGAGAGGGCGAACGCGGCATCGTTGGCGGTGAGCTGGTGGTCGACAGGGGAGTCCGTCAGGAGGGCACCCGGGTCCTGCGGCGCGAGGGCGGACTGGCCCGAGAGGGTGGCCCGTCCCGACGTCGGCTCCAGGCTCCCGTCGATGGCGGCCAGCAGGCTCGACTTGCCGGCCCCGTTGCGGCCCATCAGGACGACCACCTCGCCCGCGCCCACCTCGAGGGTCACCGTGCGGAGCGCGACGACCTGCCCGCGGACCAGGCTGAGCCGGCGCACCTCGACTCGTCCCTCGGCTGGCACGTCGATTCGCGCGTCGTTGACGTCGATGGCACGGTCGAGCGTCATTCCGGCGCCGTCCTCGAGGGCAGCGCGCAGGTCGCGAGCCTGTCGCCGGGCGGCCCGGACGGAGAGGGGGACCGGGATCCAGCCGAGCCGGAGGCCGAGCTCGACCACGGGGGGGCGGATGGCTGAGCGGGCCATCGCCGCCGCCGGGTCGAGCGGGCCCGTGACTCGACCGGCCTCGACGAGGAGGACGGAGTCGGCGTGGTGCACCACCCGCTCGAGCCGGTGCTCGGCGACGACGACGGTGATGCCGACGTCGTGGACGAGGCGGTGCAGGATCGCGAGGACCTCCTCGGCCGCCACGGGATCCAGCGCCGACGTGGGTTCGTCGAGGACCAGGACCCGAGGTCCGGCAGCCAGAGCCACGCCAATGGCCACCCGCTGCTGCTGGCCGCCGGACAGGGCGACCACCGGGCGACTCCTGAGGTCCGCGAGGCCGAGCAGGTCGAGGGTCTCCTCGACCTGTCGCTGGCCGCCATGCGGGTCGTCCGCGCGCGGTCGCACGCCTGCCGCGATGGCGGACTCCACCGTTCCGGCGCTCAGGCTGGCTGCGGGATCCTGTCGAACCAGTCGCACCATGGCTCGGCGCGGGTCGGCGACCGCCTCCCGCAGGTCTCTGCCGCCGACCAGCACGCGGCCGGTCTGGGTGACCTCGGGGCCCGCGCAGGCGTCGGAACCGACGCCCGTCGCCGGGTTGGATAGGCACCGCAGCAGTGAGGTCTTGCCCGATCCGGTCGGTCCGACCACGAGCACCAGCTCACCCTCGGGGATCGTGAAGGAGGCGTCGCGCAGGGCCGGCTCTCCGGCATACGCGATGGTCACTGCCTCGAACACGATCACGGGCCGAACCCTAGAGTGGAAGCATGAGCGATGCGTGGACCTGGACCTACCTCGATGCCGAGGGCAACCCCTTGACCGGCGACAAGCTCGTGACGACCGCGTTCCCGTCGCAGTCGGACGCCGAGAACTGGTTCGGCGAGTCGTGGCACGAGCTCACCGACCTCGGTGTCGACGCGGTCAACCTGTTCCACGAGGGCGTCCTCGTCTACGGACCGATGAGCCTGCGCGCCGCCGAGTAGCTGCCGAGAGGCAGTCCCGGACACGCCTCAGGCGGGGTACTCGCCGCGCTTGACGAGGGCCTTCGGCATGCGCGAGCGCCGGAGCTGGAAGCCGCGCATCACGGCGTACATCGCCAGCCCGCGGCCGACCTTGTCCGCACCGAACTTGGCGACCAGCAGCTTCTTGAGCCGCCGCCACATGAGGAAACCGTCGATGACCGCCACCAGCAGCAGGGCGTAGACGCCGATCGAGACCGCGGCGAACACGGCCGGGATGCGGATGAACGACAGCGCGAGCACCACGATCATCACGGGAAGCATGAACTCGCCGACGTTCCAGCGGGCGTCGATGTAGTCGCGGATGTAGCGGCGCACCGGTCCCTTGTCGCGAGCGGGGAGGTGGGCGTCGTCGCCGGTAGCCATCGCGGCTCGCTGCTTGAGCTGGGCCTCGCGGCGCTTGACCTTGTCGGTGTCGCGGGCGGCCTTGCGGTCGGTCACCACCAGCGGGCGCCGGTTGGCCGCCTCCTGGTCTTTGCGCTTGGGCGTGGGCCGGTTCTTGGCACCCTCGCGGGGGGCATGAGCGACCGATGCGGCCTGCTGCTCGTTCAGGGTCTTGTTACGTCCAAACACGTGTTCACTGTATGCCGTGTGGTGGCCTTCCCCTGAATCGCGCGACCCTCGACCCCAACTTCTGCTAGCAGGGTTTGGCTCGCTCAGCAGAGGTTGCACCGTGCGCTGAGCGAGCCAACCTGCGCTGAGCCAGCCAGTCTGCGCTGGGGCCAGCCGGCCGCGCGGCCTACCTCGAGGTGGTTGCGCAGCCACGCGTTAGGCTCGCCGACGTGACCGACGACGTACTGACGACCGACCAGATTTCCGCCCTCAAGACCACTGTCGCGGGCCTGATGCCCGGCCTGCGCAAGGACCTCGAGGACCTCACCCGCATCCCGAGCGTGAGCCTCGACGCGTTCGACCAGGCCCACGTCGAGGCGAGTGCGGACGCCACCGCCGCCCTGCTTCGGGCCGAGGGGCTCGACGTCGAGATCGTGCGTGAGGGAGGTCGCCCGGCGGTCATCGGGCACATCGACGGGCCTGAGGGCGCGCCCACCGTCATGCTCTACGCCCACCACGACGTGCAGCCCCCCGGAGACGACAAGGACTGGGACAGCTCGCCGTTCGAGCCGACCGAGCGCGATGGCCGCCTCTACGGGCGCGGCGCCGCCGACGACAAGGCCGGCATCATGGCTCACCTCGCGGCCCTGCGCGCCCACGCCGGAAACCTGCCCGTCGGGGTCACCGTCTTCGTCGAGGGGGAGGAGGAGATCGGCTCCGACTCGCTCCCGACCCTCCTGGAGAAGCACGGCGAGAAGCTGCGCGCCGACGCCATCGTCCTGGCCGACTCCACCAACTGGGCCATCGGCGAGCCGGCGCTCACCACCACCCTGCGCGGCCTGATCCGCGTGGTCGTCACGGTGACGACCCTGGACCACGGAGTGCACTCGGGCATGTTCGGTGGCGCAGTCCCGGACGCCATCACGCCGCTCATCCGCATCCTGGCGACGCTGCACGACGACGCCGGTGACGTCGCGATCGCCGGGCTCAAGTCAGGCAAGGCAAGCGACCTGGAGTTCGACGAGGCACGGTTGCGGGAGGAGTCCGGTCTGCTCGACGGGGTCGAGGTCATCGGCACGGGCACCCTGCTCGACCGCATCTGGACCAAGCCGACCGCCACGGTCATCGGCATCGATGCACCCTCGGTCGCCAAGTCCTCCAACACCCTGGTGCCCACCGCCAGCGCCAAGGTGTCCATCCGGCTGGCCCCCGACGAGGTGCCGATGGAGGCGTATGCCGCGGTGCAGCGTCACATCGCGGCCAACACCCCGTGGGGTGCCAAGGTCGAGGTCCACCTCGACGACCAGGGCGCCGGCTTCGACGCCGACGCCAACGGACCCGTCTACGACCAGGCGCGCGCCGCCTTCACCGATGCCTGGGGAGTCGAGCCGGTCGACATCGGCGTGGGCGGCTCGATCCCCTTCGTCGCGTCGTTCGCGGAGAAGTTCCCCGACGCAGCGATCCTCGTCACCGGGGTCGAGGACCCCGACACCCGGGCCCACGGCGCCAACGAGTCGCTGCACCTGGGGGAGTTCGAGAAGGTCTGCGTCGCCGAGGCCGTGCTGCTCGCGCGGCTCGGCGCCATGCCTCGCTGACAGCAGCATGCCGCGCTGAACGATCCCGACCCGAGCGAACGGAACCCCCTCATGAGCGAAGCCACGAACGCCGCCCGCCCCCACGACGTCGTCATCTTCGGGGCTACCGGCTTCGTCGGACGGCTCGTCGCGGAGTACCTCGCCGAGCAGGCGCCAGAGGGTGTCCGGATCGCCCTGGCCGGCAGGTCGCGTCAACGGCTGGAGGAGGTTCGGGCCGCGTTGCCGGCTCGCGCCCACGACTGGCCCCTGGTCACCGCTGACGTGGCCGACCCGACGTCCTTGCGACAGATGGCCGAGTCGACGACTGCCCTGGCCTCCACGGTCGGTCCCTACCTGCGCTACGGCGTCCCGGTCGTCCAGGCGTGCGCGGACTCGGGCACCCACTACGCGGACCTCACCGGCGAGGTCCTGTTCGTCCGCAAGGCAATCGACGCCGTCGAGGCGCGGGCGCGGGAGACAGGTGCGCGCATCGTCACGGCCTGCGGCTATGACTCGATCCCCTCCGACCTCGGTGTGCTGTTGCTGCACCAGCGTGCGGTCGCCGACGCTGCCGGGGGACTGCTCGACACGACGCTGCACGCCAAGTCCAAGGGCGGCCTCAGCGGCGGCACCATCGACTCCTCGCGAGCCCAGCTCGAGGCAGTGGGCGAGGACCGGGCGTTGCGCAAGGTCCTCTTCGACCCCTATGCCTTGAGCCCGGACCGGGCCGCCGAGCCCGACCTCGGCAAGGAGCGTGATCCGAGGTCAGTGTTCGCCGACTCCGAGACCGGCGAGTGGGTCGGACCGTTCGTCATGGCTGGGTTCAACACGCGAATCGTCAGGCGCAGCAACGCTTTGCGCGACCACGCCTACGGTCGGCTTTTTCGCTACCGCGAGGTCAGCGCCTATGGCAGGGGACTGCGTGGCCGCCGCCGGGCCACCGTCTTCACCGCCGCGATGGGCCTGGCCTTCGCCGGTCTGGCCAACCCTCGCACGCGTCCGATCTTCGACCGCCTGGCCCCGTCGCCGGGCGAGGGTCCCAGTGAGCAGAACCGCCGGTCCGGCTGGTTCTCCATGAAGATCCGCACCACCACCGAGACGGGCCGGCGCTACCTCGCGACGGTGTCGGCCCAGGGCGACCCCGGGTATGCCGCGACGGCCGTCATGCTCGGGGAGTCCGCCCTGTGCCTGGCGCTGGACAGCGAACGGCTTCCGCCGGCTGCAGGGGTGCTCACGCCAGCCACTGCGATGGGCGACGCCCTCGTGGAGCGGCTGCGGGCCCGCGAGTTCGTGCTGACCGTGGACGAGCTGTCCGACCGCCCCTGAAATCTCGAGTCGGGCTGCCCGTCCACGGAAACCGGTGCCACTCTGCCGGATCGCAGAATCCCTGCGAACCATCCAGTCTGCGCCGGTATGCGTGCGATGGCCTCCATCACGTGGACTAGTCCTTGGAAGTCTCTCCAGGCAGCGCCAGCATCTGGTCGAGGGCCACCCGGGCGAAGTGGGCGACCTCGTCATCGACCTTGATCGCGTTGACCACCCGGCCGGCCACGAGGGACTCAAGAGTCCAGACGAGGTGGGGCAGGTCGATGCGGTTCATGGTGGAGCAGTAGCAGACGTTCTTCTCCAGGAACGAGATCTGCTGTCGCGGGAACAGCGTCCCCAGCCGCCGCACCAGGTTGAGCTCGGTGCCGACCACCCACTTCGTGCCGTCGGGGGCGGCGGCGATGGTCTGGATGATCTTCTCGGTCGAGCCCACCTCGTCGGCGGCCTCGACCACCTCGTGCTGGCACTCGGGATGGACGATGACCTTGACGTCAGGGATCTCCCGTCGCGCCTGTTCGACGGCAGCCAGGCTGAACCTGCCGTGCACTGAGCAGTGCCCCCGCCACAGGATCATCGTGGCGCCCTGGAGCTCCTGGCGGGTCAGGCCACCCATCGGCTTGTGGGGGTCGAACACGACGCAGCCGTCGAGCGAGCCGCCGAGGTCGCGGACGAAGGTGTTGCGGCCCAGGTGCTGGTCGGGCAGGAAGAGCACCTTGCCGCCATCGCCTGCCTGGTCCAGCGCCCAGGTCAGCGCGGTCTTGGCGTTCGACGACGTGCAGATCGTGCCGCCGTGCCGACCGGTGAAGGCCTTGATCGCGGCCGATGAGTTCATGTAGGTGACCGGGACGGTGACGTCGGCGACACCGGCCTCGACCAGGTCGTCCCAGCAGTCCTCGACCTGCCGGATGGCCGCCATGTCGGCCATCGAGCACCCGGCGGCGAGGTCGGGGAGGATCACGGTCTGGCTGTCGCCGGTGAGGATGTCGGCGGACTCGGCCATGAAGTGCACGCCGCAGAAGACGATGTAGGGCGCCTCGGGCCGGGCCGCCGCGTCCTTGGCCAGCTTGAACGAGTCTCCGGTCACGTCGGCGAACTCGATGACCTCGTCGCGCTGGTAGTGGTGACCCAGCACGAAGACCCGGTCGCCGAGGGCGGCCTTCGCCGCGCGGGCGCGCTCGACCAGGCCGGGGTCGGACGGGGCTGGCAGGTCGCCAGGGCATTCGACCCCGCGCTCGGTGTGCAGCTCCGTGCCACGCCCGAGGACGAGCAGCGGCAGGGGAGTGGTGGGTCGGGAGTCCGACTGCGTCACAGGGGTGCTCACGTGCTCGATCGTATGCCGTGAACGACCGGATCCGGACGGGCGGCCCGTGCCCTAGGGTCGCCGCCATGGACGACGCACACCTCGTGGAAGCACTGCACGTGGCCACCACGGCCATGGTCGGCACCGTTAGTGCCGCCGACCCGCAGGCGTCCGTGCCCGCCTGTCCGGGCTGGACCGTCACCGACCTCGTCGACCACCTGGGCCGGGTGCACCTGTGGGCTGCGCACTGCGCGCGCACCGGATCGCAGCCGGATCGCTACCCGCGTCGGGACCGCGAGCAGCCGTTGCCCGACTGGTATGCCGCGTGCGCCGAGACGATCGTGACCACCCTGGCCGGGCTGCCGGCTGACCACCCCTCGTGGAGCTTCTCGGCCGTGCCGGGACACCAGGACGTCCGGTTCTGGCGACGTCGGCAGTTCCACGAGACGACGGTGCACCACGTCGACGCGCTGCAGGCGTGCGGTGTGCTGCCGACCACCGGACTCGTCGACACCGTCCCCGGCCTGACGACCGAGCAGGCAGCCGATGGGGTTGCCGAGGTCTTCGAGGTGATGGCGCCGCGGAGCCTGGTCCGGCACGCCGACCGTTCGCCTCTGGAGGTGATCCCGGCCGCCGAGCCCATCGCCTTCTCCTGCACGGACACGAACGCCTCGTGGACCGTGCACATCGTCGACGGAGCGGTCCGCGTCGTCGACGCTGTGGCGCAGGAGGCGGTCGCCCGGGTCAGTGGACCGGCGTCGCACCTCTACCTTGCGCTGTGGCACCGCGCTGACTCAGCGGTGCTCGAGACCGAAGGGGACGAGGCTGCCGCCCGCCGGCTCCTGAGTGCTGCGTTGGTGCCCTAGGGGTGGCCGGATCCAGAGCGGGTGGAGCTAGAGCGGGTGGATCTTGCTGCTGGACATCGCCACGCTGACGGTGTTCTCGCCGAACTTCACGTGGATGCGGTCGCCGGTGATCTTGACGACCGATCCGAGCCCGTGGCGGTCGTGGGTCACCCGATCGTTGACTGCGAAGTCCGGGATGTCCGGCACCGGAGCGGCCCGGAACGGGCTGTTCGGCAGATGCGGCTTCTTGGCGGGCTGACGGGGGCGCATCCATCCATTGTGGACCTGTTTTGCCCCTCTGGCCTCCACGTCGCACAGGAATCAGCCCAGCGCGTGCTCAGCAGCACGGAAGAATGGGAGGGAGGAAACCCGCCGTGGCGCTCAGCGCCCGGGCTGGAAGGATGGCTGCGTGCACGTCGTCATCGCGCCGGACTGCTTCACCGGCACCCTCACCGCCCAGCAGGCCGCCCGGGCCATCGCCCACGGATGGGCCGCCACCGCGCCGCACGACCTGCTGACCTTGCGTCCGCTCTCCGACGGCGGTCCGGGGTTCCTCGACGTGCTCGCATCGGCGCTCCCCGAGGCACAGACCCTGGCCGTGACCGTCGCCGACCCGCTGGGTCGTGACGTGCCGGCCGCAATCCTGGTCGCGGCCACGGACGGTGACCGCACGGCATACCTCGAGTCGGCGCAGGCGGCTGGGCTGCACCTGCTCGCCGCCGACGAGCGGAACCCCGCTCTGACCAGCACGTGGGGAGTCGGCCAGCTCGTCGACGCGGCCCTGCGCGAAGGCGCGACACGGATCGTCGTGGGCCTCGGCGGCAGCGCCACCAACGACGCTGGCGCGGGGATGCTCGCGGCCCTCGGCGCCGGCGCACCGCACGACCTCGCCCGGGGTGGACTGGCCCTGGCCGACATCTCCGACGCGGCCCTGCCGGCGCTCGCGGCCACCCGCGAACGCTTCCGCGGTGTCGAGCTGGTCCTTGCCACCGACGTCGAGTCGCCGCTGCTCGGGCTGCAGGGCGCCAGTGCGGTGTTCAGCCCGCAAAAGGGCGCCTCTCCCGAGATCGCCCAGGCCCTCGAGGGGGCGCTGGGACGGTTCGTCGAGGTGGTCCGTCGCACGCTGCCGGAGCAGACCGACCTCTTGACCGGTGCGAGCCGCCGCCTCGACAAGGCGCCGGGTGCGGGCGCTGCGGGCGGCCTCGGCTACGGGTTGTCCCTGCTCGGGGGCACCAGGGTCAGCGGGGTGGCCGAAGTCCTCGAGGCAGTGGGTTTCCGGGACCTGCTGCGCGCTGCCGACCTCGTCGTCACGGGGGAGGGGTGCTTCGACTGGCAGAGCCTGCAGGGCAAGGTCGTGGCCGGGGTCGCCGCGATGGCGCTCGAGACGGCGACGCCGAGCGTCCTCATTGCCGGCCAGACCCTCGTGGGGCGCCGCGAGGCAATGACCCTCGGGTTGTCGGGCAGCTACGCCGTGGCGCAGACCCCCGCACAGGTCGAGGCGGCCATGTCCGATCCGGTCGGGACCCTCGCGGCGCGCGCTGCCCGGGTGGCGGCCACCTGGTCCCCTCGGAGCTGACCACGTCGTACAGTAGGACGTGCGCGGGGAACATTTCGCGAGAACCGCAGGTTGGCACTGGTGGCCAACCTCCACCGACATGAAGGACTCATCACCATGAGTGTTCAGGACCAGACCGCCACGGCGACGACCGCCGACGCGACCGAGGCGCCTGCCGAGGCCACGCACGGCGTGCTCCTCTCCGATGTTGCTGCCGCCAAGGTCAAGTCCCTGCTCGAGCAGGAGGGCCGTGACGACCTGCGCCTGCGCGTCGGCGTGCAGCCCGGTGGCTGCTCCGGCCTCATCTACCAGCTCTACTTCGACGAGCGCACCCTCGACGGTGACCTCGTGCGCGACTTCGACGGTGTCGAGGTCGTCGTGGACCGGATGAGCGCGCCCTACCTCGTCGACGCGAGCATCGACTTCGCCGACACGATCGAGAAGCAGGGCTTCACCATCGACAACCCCAACGCGGGCAGCTCCTGCGCCTGCGGGGACTCCTTCAGCTGATCCAGCACAGCAGCTGATCCAGCACAGCAGCTGAACCACGCAGAGGAGGGCCCGTCACCATCGGTGACGGGCTCTCTCTGCTGTGCTCAGCGGTACTCGGGGTTGGGGTAGTCGAACCGGGCGCCCGCATCCCACTCGGTGCGCTGGTTGCCGCCCACGGGAAAGCCTCCCGCTGACTTCAACATGGCCGCCAGGTGCATCAGGTTCCACGTCATGAACGTCGTGTTCCGCTGGGTGAACTCGTTTTCCGGACCGCCACTGCCGGGGTCGAGGTAGGAAGGACCCGGACCGGCTTCACCGATCCACCCGGCGTCCGCGGCCGGCGGGATGGCGTAGCCGATGTGCTGCAGGCTGTAGAGGATGTTGGACGAGCAGTGCTTGATGCCGTCCTCGTTGCCGGTGATGATCGCCCCGCCGACCTTTCCGTAGTACACGTACTGGCCGGATGCGTTGGTCATCGACGACCCCGCGTAGAGGCGCTCGATGACCTGCTTGGTGATGCTGGAGTTGTCGCCCAGCCAGATGGGCCCCGCGAGCACGAGGATGTCGGACTCGATGATCCGGGCGAACAGCGTCGGCCACTCGTCGCGTTCCCAGCCGTGCTCGGTCATGTCGAGGTAGACGCCCGTGGCGATGTCGTGGTCCACCGCCCGGATCACGTCGACGTCGACCCCGTGCTTGCGCATGATGGCGGCGCTGATGTCGACCAGACCCTGGGTGTGGCTCTGCTCCGGCGACCGTTTGAGCGTGCAGTTGACGAAGGTCGCGCGCAGGCCGCTGAAGTCGAAGGCGCCGATCTCGGGTTCACTCATGGAGGTGACTTTGCCGGGTTCGGGCGCCACCGGCAACCGTCATTCGGCGGCCGGCACGGTAGGTTTCCCACCGTGCAGATAGCCATCACGGGTTCCATTGCCACCGACCACCTGATGACCTTCAAGGGCAGGTTCCGCGACAGCCTCGTCGTCGAGCAGCTCGACAAGGTCTCGCTGTCGTTCCTCGCGGACGACCTCGAGGTGCGCCGCGGGGGCGTGGCGGCCAACATCGCGTTCGGGATGGCCAACCTCGGCCAGCGCCCGATCCTCGTGGGGGCCGTCGGTGAGGACTTCGGTGACTACCGCAGCTGGCTCGAGCGGCACGGCGTGGACTGCGCATCGGTGCACACCTCGGAGTCCAAGCACACTGCGCGCTTCGTCTGCACGACAGATGAGGACATGGCCCAGATCGCGACGTTCTACGCCGGCGCGATGAGCGAGGCCCGGGGCATCGAGCTCGGCCCCATCGCTGAGCGCGTCGGCGGGCTCGACCTGGTGCTCATCGGCGCCAACGACCCCGAGGCGATGCTGCGCCATACCCGCGAGTGCCGCACGCGCGGCATACCGTTCGCAGCCGACCCGAGCCAGCAGCTCGCCTTCGCAGACGGCGACACAATTCGCCAGCTCATCGACGGCGCCGACTTCCTGCTCACCAACGAGTACGAAGCCGCGCTCACTGAGCAGAAGACCGGCTGGAGCGCCGGGGAGATCGCCGATCGCGTGCACACCCGCGTCATCACGCGGGGCAAGGACGGAGTCACCATCGAGCGCAAGGGTGAGGACCCCATCGACGTGTCGGTGGCCCGCGAGGTCCGGCGCGCCGACCCCACAGGCGTGGGTGATGCGTTCCGCGCGGGCTTCCTCACCGGTCTCGCGGCAGACCTGGGGCTGCGGCGCTCCGCCGAGCTCGGGTCGATGATGGCGACCTACGTCATCGAGACCGTGGGCACCCAGGAGTACACCCTCGGCAAGAAGAGCTTCCTGCAGCGCCTGTCAGATGCGTACGGCCAGGAGTCGGCCGACGCCATCGAACCCCACATCGCCTGCATCGCCCCCTAGGACCGAGCGCACCCGTGGCGACCGACCCCGTCGAGCCCCTGCCGACCACGTGGGTGTTCGACCTCAGCGAGGTCGATGACGGCGAGGACATGGTCGCGGTCGGTGGTGACCTGCGGGCAGGGACCCTCGTCGAGGCCTACCGCAGCGGTGTCTTCCCGATGGGGTTGGGCGAAAACGGTGCGAGGCCGCTCGGGTGGTGGTCACCCGATCCTCGAGGCGTGCTGCTGCCTGGCGGGGTCCACGCCAGTCGATCCCTGCAGAAGTCGTTGCGACGCTTCGAGATGCGGGTGGACACCGCCTTCCGCCAGGTCGTCGAGGCGTGCGCCGACCCGCGCCGCGACGGGCGGTGGATCACCGAGGAGATCGCCGACGCCTACATCGAGCTGCACGCCCTGGGATGGGCTCACAGCATCGAGACGTGGCAGGACGGTGAGCTCGTGGGCGGCCTCTACGGGATCACCGTCGGCGGACTGTTCGCGGGCGAGTCGATGTTCCACCGGGTGACCGACGCCTCCAAGGCGGCGGTGGTCGCCACCGCGGGGTACGTCTTCGCCGACGGCGACCCGCGACGGCTCATCGACGTGCAGTGGGCCACCGACCACCTGCGCAGCCTGGGTGTGGTGACGGTGTCCCGTCACGACTACCTGCGCCGGCTCGAGGACGCCGTCGACCTGGCTCCACCGACCTTCGGTGCCGCCCCCTGAGGTCAGGCCTCAGGACGCCAGACGGACCCGGTATGCCGCGTGGGCGCCGTCCGCAGGCACCTCACCGAGGTAGTCCTGACCGCGCATTCGGCACCAGGCAGGGATGTCCGCCCTGGCAGCCGGGTCCGTGGCCCACACCTCGACCACCGCCCCTGGGGGCGCGTCGCGGGCGGTCTGTGCCAGGCGGATGACGGGCAGGGGGCAGCGCAGGCCGCGTGCGTCGACGACGAGCTGTGGGGACTCTGTCGGGTCGTCTGGGGTCGCGGTCACAACCGGTGTGCTCCGAGCTCGGCCCGGACGGAGGCGACCACGTCGGCGATGACCGCGCAGAAGGCGTCGACCTGGGCGGCCCGGTCAGGAGCCACCGCGGCGAGGGGCAGGGCGAGGCGGACGTTGCCATGCGTCAGGGCGCCCATCGCCGCGAGGACGTGGCTGGGTTCGAGGGTGCTGGCCGTGCAGGCCGACCCCGATCCCACGCCGAAGCCGCGCCGGTCGAACTCGCGGACGAGGGCCTCACCATCGGCGTAGAGGGCCGAGAAGGTCAGGATATGGGGGAGTCGGTCCACCTCGTCGCCCACGACCTCGACATCGGGCACCGCTGCCGCAGCGACCCGGATCCGCTCCACGAGACGGAAGGCCTCGGTGGCATCGGCCTCGCGGACCGACTCGGTCTGCTGCCAGGCCTCCGCGGCAGCCAGGGCCAGCGGCACCCACGGGGTGTGCCGGGTCGGGCCGCTCAATGCGGCGTCGGGGTCCGGGGCGCCCGGCAGCAGCCATCGGGAGCGTTCGGGCAGCACGACCAGCCCCAGGCCACCGGGACCACCCCACGACTGGGCGTCGCCGGCGAGGGCGTCATACGACGTGGGGCGGGCCATCCGTCCCAGCGAGGCCTGGGCGTCGACGGCGAGCGGCAGCCCGGCCGCCTGACAGAGCTCCCAGGCCCGTTCGAGCGGCTGCACGGTGCCTACCTCGCCGTTGGCGTGCTGGAGGGCGGCAGCCACGGTGTGGGGAGCTGTGATCGCCCGGGCCCACGCCTCGAGGTCCACCCGACCAGCACCGTCCACCCCGACCGTCGCGAACGACGCCGGGTCACCGGCGGAGTCGGCCGCGTGGCGGCCTGCGACGAGGACCGCCGAGTGCTCGACCGCGGAGGCGACGACGCGCGCCCCACGACGACGCGCGGCATACCGGAAGCCGTCGACCATCCAACGGACGGCGCTGGGGCCGTCGGGAGCGAACGCGACCTCCGACGGTCGGACCTGCAGGCCTGCCGCGAGCACTTCGCGGGCCTGGTCGAGCAGTCGGCGCGCGGTCCGCGCCTCACGGTGCAGGCGGCGCGGATCGGCCCACCCGGCATCGATCGCGGCGACGAGGGTCTCCCTGGCGCGGGGGTGCATCGGGCCGGGTGCCGCATCGAGGAACGCGCGGTCGGAACCGTCGTCCGGGGAGGGGTTCGCCACACCCTGACGTTAGTCCCACCCTGACCGGACGACACGCACCCGCTGGAGTAGGGTTTGGCGCGATGGCCCATCACTGTCTCGAAGAAGGTGCACCGTTGCGTCAGCACGACGTCTCTGCGCCGCGCCCACACAGGCGGCGGACTGCAAGCAGGAGATCGACCACGGCTCTAGGGCTGTCGCTCGTGGCCCTCACCCTTTCGGGGTGTGCGGGGCGCGTGCAGGACGGTTTCCTCCCGCGTGCGGTGACCGAGGGTGGGGAGCGGGTGACCTCGCTGTGGAACGGCGCCTGGATCGCCGCCCTCCTCGTCGGTGCCCTCGTCTGGGGCCTGATCGGCTGGTGCGTCGTCGCCTATCGCCGCGCGAAGGATGACACCACGCTGCCGGTACAGCTTCGCTACAACGTGCCGATGGAGATCCTCTACACGATCGTCCCGGTGTTCATGATCGCGGTGCTCTTCTACTACACCGCGCGTGACGAGGCCGCCCTGCTCGACACGTCCAAGCACCCCGACGTCGTCGTGAACGTGGTGGGCAAGAAGTGGAGCTGGGACTTCAACTACGTCAACGAGCAGACCTACGAGAGCGGCACGCAGGCCGAGCTCACGGGGGAGCCCGGCACCGAGAAGAACCTGCCGACGCTCTACCTGCCGGTGAACAAGCGCACCGAGTTCGTCCTCACGTCGCGTGACGTCATCCACTCGTTCTGGGTCCCGGCGTTCCTGCAGAAGCTCGACATGATTCCCGGCCGCGTCAACAAGTTCCAGGTCGTCCCGACCGAGATCGGTGACTTCAAGGGCAAGTGCGCGGAGCTGTGCGGTGCCTACCACTCCCAGATGCTGTTCAACGTCAAGGTCGTCGACCAGGCCACCTACGACCAGCACATCGCCGAGCTGAAGTCCCAGGGCAACACCGGCCAGCTCGACAACAGCCTGAACCCCGCGAAGGTCATGGACGAAGACGAACACCTCATCCCGAGTGCAGGGGGCAACTGATGGCAGCGGCAACCGAGTCCACCTCGGCCGGGACCTACTACCGCTCCACCGAGGCCACGGCGACCCGCCGGCTCACCAAGGGCCAGACGGTCGTGAAGTGGGCGTCGACGACCGACCACAAGGTCATCGGCAACCTCTACTTCATCACCTCGTTCCTCTTCTTCATGTTCGGTGGGGTGCTCGCCCTGCTGATCCGCGCGGAGCTCTTCCAGCCCGGGCTGCAGGTCGTGGACAACCCCGACCAGTTCAACCAGCTGTTCACAATGCACGGCACGATCATGCTGCTGCTGTTCGCGACGCCGCTGTTCGCCGGCTTCGCCAACGCGCTCATGCCGATCCAGATCGGCGCGCCCGACGTCGCCTTCCCGCGGCTCAACATGTTCGCCTACTGGCTCTACCTGTTCGGTGGCCTGATCGCGTCCGCCGGCTTCCTCACCCCGTCTGGTGCGGCGTCGTTCGGCTGGTTCGCGTACTCGCCGCTGTCGGACGCGTCCAACACCCCCGGCCTCGGCGGTGACCTGTGGGTCTTCGGTCTCGCCCTCGGTGGTTTCGGCACCATTCTCGGTGCCGTCAACTTCATCACCACGATCATCTGCATGCGCGCTCCGGGCATGACGATGTTCCGGATGCCGATCTTCACCTGGACGATCCTGGTCACCAGCCTGCTCGTGCTGATGGCCTTCCCGGTGCTCGCGTCGGCCCTGCTGGCGCTCGGTGCCGACCGCAAGTTCGGGGCCCAGATCTTCGAGGCCGACAACGGCGGGCCGATGCTGTGGCAACACCTGTTCTGGTTCTTCGGCCACCCCGAGGTCTACATCATCGCGCTGCCGTTCTTCGGCATCATCTCCGAGATCCTGCCGGTGTTCTCGCGCAAGCCGATCTTCGGCTACAAGACGCTGGTCTTCGCGACCATCGGCATCGCGGCCCTCTCGGTCACCGTGTGGGCCCACCACATGTACGCCACCGGCCAGGTGCTGCTGCCGTTCTTCGCGGTGATGACGATGTTGATCGCGGTGCCCACCGGCGTGAAGTTCTTCAACTGGATCGGCACGATGTGGGGCGGCAAGCTGTCCTTCGAGACGCCGATGCTCTGGGCGGTCGGCTTCCTGGTGACCTTCCTGTTCGGTGGCCTGACCGGCATCATCCTGTCCAGCCCCGCCCTCGACTTCCACCTGTCCGACAGCTATTTCGTGGTGGCCCACTTCCACTACGTCGTCTTCGGCACCGTGGTGTTCGCGATGTTCGCGGGCTTCTACTTCTGGTGGCCCAAGTTCACCGGGCGGATGCTCGACGAGACGCTCGGCAAGATCCACTTCTGGATGCTGTTCATCGGCTTCCACACGACCTTCCTGATCCAGCACGTGTTGGGCGTGGACGGTATGCCGCGTCGCTACGCCGACTACCTGCCCGAGGACGGCTTCCAATGGGAGAACCAGGTGTCCACCTTCGGCGCCTTCCTGCTGGCCGCGTCGACGCTGCCGTTCCTCTACAACGTCTGGAAGACCTGGCGCACGGCGCCGCTGGTCGAGACCGACGACCCGTGGGGCTACGGCGCCTCCCTGGAGTGGGCGACGTCCTGCCCGCCGCCGCGTCACAACTTCGACGTGCTCCCGCGGATCCGGTCCGAGCGCCCGGCCTTCGACCTGCACCACCCCGAGGCGGCACCGCTCGGTGGGGTGTACGCCGACCCGGACACGCTGACCCGGATCATGGCCGAGACCCGCACGTCCGAGCACCACGCGACGGGCGAGTACGACGAGCACAAGCACCCCAGGTTCCACGAGGAGCGTGACTGACCCGTGAAGATCGAGTACAAGCTCTTCGTCATCCTGGCTGCCTTCTTCGCCCCCTTGGGGGTCATCTACGGCATCTTCACGCACTGGCGGGAGCCGGTCGGCCCGGCGGGGCTGTTCCTGTCCGCCGGTCTGGGGGCCATGATCGCCTTCTACCTGTGGGCCACGGCCCGGCGCCTGCCGGAGCGGCCCGAGGACAACCCGAGCGGCGAGATCTGGGAGCAAGAGGGTGAGTACGGCTTCTTCAGCCCGCACTCCTGGTGGCCCCTCGCCCTCGCCGGCGCGTCCGCCCTGTGCTTCCTCGGCCTGGCGGTCGGCTGGTGGCTGTTCATCATCGGTGCGGGCTTCGGCGTCGTCGCCCTCGTGGGCTGGACCTTCGAGTACTTCAAGGGCCCGCACGCCGTCTGACGGCGCTCCACGACAGGTCGGCCGGGCGTGCACACCCCTCGGGGTGGAACGTCCGGCCGTTCGTCGTGTCAGGGCATCGACACCGAGCAGGTAGACTGGTGCCAGGTCCGCGCAGGGGCGGGCCTTTTCCGGGGGGCTCGGCTTCCAGGGGGCTTGGCGCGGAATCGTGATCGCCCGGCCAGACACAGCTGCATAGCCAACCAATGAGGGCTGCCCGGCGTCTGCTCGGGTGAAGGGCATCGTCGGCATCGTCCGACCGGTCCAGCCGCACACGAGACAAGTCACGCACAGGGCGCCACGGTGGCGCAGAGCACAGGAGCACACACGTGGTGGGTAGGACACAAAGGTCACGACGACTGGCCACGACCTTGGCCGTTGCCGGGTTGGCAGGCGTGACCGCGCTGGCGGGGTGCTCGGGCAGCGTGGACAGCCCGCCGACCGACAACGTCGCAGCCAGCTCGAGCAGCAGCTCGTCCTCCTCGTCGTCCGCGGCCCCCACGCCCGCCGAGCTCAGCATCAGCCCGGCCCAGGACGCCACCGACGTCCTGCCCACCGAGCCCGTCGTGGTCAAGGCCACCACCGGTTCGCTGGGCGAGGTCGCCGTGACTGACGCCAAGGGACGCACGGTCGAGGGCGCCCTCGGCGCCGACGGCTCCTGGACCTCCAGCGCGCGACTGGCGCCCAGCGCGGCATACACGGTCACCGCGAAGGCGACCGGTCCCGATGGCGCGCCGTCGACGACGACCTCCACGTTCACGACCCTCAAGCCCAAGGTCACGGCCACCTACGGAATCCTCAACGCGGGTGAGACCGTGGGCGTCGGTATGCCGGTGAGCATCCAGTTCGACTCGGCCGTCGCCACCGCGAAGCTCCGCGGTGAGGTCGAGAAGCTCGTCAAGGTCACCACCTCACCCAAGCAGGCAGGGGCCTGGGGCTGGCTGGACAACCGCCAGCTCATGTGGCGCCCCGTGAGCTACTGGAAGCCCGGCACCAAGGTCACCGTCAGTGCTCCGCTCACCGGTGTCCAGACCGGTGACGGCAAGTGGGTCGGCAACGACGACTCCGCCAGCTTCACGATCGGCTCCTCGATGATCTCCACGGTGGACATCAAGCGCCACGTCATGACGGTGACCCGCGGCGGCGCCGTGATCAACACGATCCCGATCAGCGCCGGGCGCCCGGGGCCCCAGACCGAGACGCGTTCCGGCATCAAGGTGATCATCCGCAAGGAGGGCACCGTGGTCATGGACTCCACGACCATCGGGATCAAGAAGGGCGAGCCCGGCTACTACAAGATCACCACCCAGTCAGCCATGCGCGTGACGTGGACGGGGGAGTACCTCCACTCCGCCCCCTGGTCGGTCGGGGCGCAGGGCAGCGCCAACGTCAGCCACGGCTGCGTCAACATGTCCCCTGCGAACGCCGCCTGGATGTACGCCAACTCCAAGGCCGGCGACGTTGTGAAGTTCACCGGCTCGACCCGGCAGTTCCTCCCCTCCGAGGGCATCGGCGTCTGGCAGTACTCGTTCGCCGGGTGGAAGGCGCAGAGCGCCCTCGCCTGAGCTGATCGGGCCAAGGTCTGTCTGAGGGAGTGAGCTCGTTGGGGTCCACGAGGTACCGCAGCCGTCGCCTGCTGGTCCTTGCCGCACTCGGCAGCGCCCTTGCCCTGAGCGGCTGCACGACCACGCCGTCAGGCCCAGGTGCAAACGCGACCGGGTCCGCCACCAGCGCGGGTCCGGGCGCGGTGACGACGACTGCGGGGACGACGACTGCGGGGACGACCGCGGGGACGACCGCGGGGACGACCGCGGGGACGACCACCGCGGGGACCGGCGCGGACGGGGCGGTGGTCACCAAGCTGCTGGTCTTCGTGATGGAGAACCACTCCCTGGCCCAGATGAAGGCCGGCATGCCCTACACCCACGGTTTAGCCAAGACCTATGGCTACGCCACCAGCTACTTCGCCACCCGGCACCCCTCGCTGCCCAACTACCTCGCGATCGCGTCGGGCAGCACCCACGGTGTCACGACGAACGCCGCGCCCCCGGACAACATCGCCGTCCGCGGTCCGTCGGTCTTCGGCGCCGCCATCGCGGCCGGCCGGACGGCAGGGGTGTATGCCGACGCGATGCCGCGGGCCTGCTCGCTGACTCCCTCAGGCCGGTACGCCGTCAAGCACAACCCGTGGCCGTACTTCGTCGACGAGCGCGCCCTGTGCCGCCAGCACGACCTGCCGGTCGCCGCGCTCGGGAAGGACATCGTCGCCGGGACCCTGCCCAACGCCGGCATGGTCATCCCTGATCTGTGTCACGACGCCCATGACTGCAGCCTGGCGACAGCCGACGGCTGGTTCAAAGGGTGGATGACCAAGATCCAGGCGGCTCCGGACTGGCGATCGGGGCGTCTGCTGGTCGTGCTCACCGCCGACGAGGACGACAAGTCTGCCGGCAACAGGGTGCTCACCGTCGTGTTACACCCCAGCCAGCACGGCACCGTGGTTTCGAGCCGATTCGACCACTACTCGCTCACCCGCCTCTATGCCGAGGTGACCGAGACGACGCCGCTGGGGCGCGGCGCGAAGGCCGCGTCCATGGCGAAGGCTTTCGACCTGCCACTGCCCTGATGCTGGTTCGGTCTCGGGGCTGGTTCGGTCTCGGAGCAGACGTCGGGGGCAGCAACGTCGGGGAGCTGTCGGGGAGGCCACGATGGCAAAGGCTTGGTCGACCTCGAGCAAATTCTTGGTCAGGCCTGCAACCCCGTCACCCTGTGGGGGAGTCAGTCCTGGTGTGACCATCCACTGGGGCATGGTCCATCACACAGCTGGGGGATCCACATGTTGTTGATGTCTCGCTCCGTCCTGTCCGCGGCCGTCGCACTGCTCATGGTGCCTGCGCTCGCCTCCGCCGCCAACGCGGCACCCGCCCCGAACGACACCGCCGCCACGGCGACCGTCGTCTCGGCCCTGCCCAGCACCATCGAGCAGGACACCACCGGCGCCACGACCGATGCCACCGACGCTGCACTGAACGCGCAGTGTGGGGCACCGTTCACCAACGCCAGCGTGTGGTTCCGCTACACCGCTGTGAGTGACGGTGGAGTCATCGCCGACATGTCCGCCTCGAGCTACTCAGGTGGCTTCATCGTGACCGAGGGCGACCCCTCGGCCGGCAACCTCGTGGCGTGCGGCCCGACCACGGTCGGCTTCGGGACCACTGCCGGGCAGACCTACTACGTGGTCGCCTTCAGCGACACGACCGCCCAGGGCGGCCACCTCGTGGTGACCTTCGACAACGCCCCTCCGCCGCCGGAGGCGACCGTCACGGTCAACCCGCGGGCCATCGCCAACAAGGACGGCTCGGCCACCCTGAGCGGGACCTACTCCTGCACCAACGCCGATGACTTCTTCAGCGACATCGACGGCACCCTCACGCAGCAGGTCGGCCGCGTGAAGATCACCGGCTTCTTCTTCGTCAACCCCATCCAGTGTGACGGGGCAACCCACGCCTGGTCCGGCACGGTCTTCAGCGACAACGGCGTCTTCAAGGGAGGCAAGGGCGCGAGCGTGACCTTCGCCTTCGCCTGTGGCGTCTTCGAGTGCGCGGTCGGCTACGTGGAGCAGACGGTCCAGCTCAGCGGAGCGAGGAAGTAGCAGCAACGCACCGCCGGTGCCGTGTCCCGTGACCGGGGCACGGCACCGCTGCGTCGTGGGGTTGCGCGTGGTGGGGCTCAGCCCCATCCGAGGTCGTGCAGCCGGGAGTCCTCGATCCCGAAGTGGTGCGCGATCTCGTGCACCACGGTCACGGCGATCTCCTCGAGGAGGTCCTCCCGGTCCTCGCACATCCGGGTCAGCGGGCCGCGGAAGATCGTGATCCGGTCGGGCAGCGCCCCAGCCCAGCCGTCACCACGTTCGGTGATGGGAGTGCCGTCATAGACGCCCAGCAGGTCGGGGTCGTCAGGTGGGGGCTCGTCCTCGACGAAGAAGACGACGTTGTCCAGCAGCCGCATCAGCTCGGGCGGCACGGCGTCGAGGGCGTCACCCACCGCCTCCTCGAACTCGGCTGCGTCCATCTCGACCACGGGGCCAGCCTGTCACGCGACGCACCCAGCGCCGAAGCGCCCCCATTCGCCGTGCCCCAGACGACGTGCCCCAGACGACGTGCCCCAGACGACGTGCCCCAGACGACGGTATGCCGCCCGCTCCCGGCCCCMCGCGTTGCGTGGGTGGTGAGCGGGCGGCATACCGGCTGGGTGTGGCTCTGCGAGGCTCTGTGCGCCCTTGGTGGGTCTTGTGACCGGCCTCAGGGGCGCTTCGGGGGCTCCCTGCGTGAGCTCTCGAGCGCCGGTCGCGACTCGTCGCTGCTCGGGGCAGCCTCGATCGCCTCGTGGCCGTGGCCGTCGTGGTGTGCCGCGGCCAGCTCGGCCGGGGTCACCGGGTTGATGGTGTCGCTGAAGTAGAACCGCGACAGCGCCGAGCGGGCCTTGTCCTTGCGGGCCGTCGGGGAGGCGACACCGTGGCCGTCGGTGCCGGACTCGAGCAGCAGGACCTCGTGGTCCTCGTGCTGGACCAGGTTCCATCGGGTGAACTCGTCGAGCGGCTCGTGCTGCTCGAAGAACTTCCCGTCGGCGGTGCGCACGATGCGGCCGGTCTCGCGGCCGTGCAGGACCAGGTCGCGGTCCTTGCGCTGCAGCGACAGGCAGATGCGCTTGGTGACCCAGAAGACGATCGGTGGCGCGATGAAGAAGGCCGCCCTCAGGATGTGGGTGATGTCGTTGATCGACAGGTGCAGCTTGATCGCCATCAGGTCGTTGCCGGCGGCGAACATGAGCACGCCGTAGGCCGTCAGCGCGGCCATGCCCAGGCCCGTGCGGGTGGGGTTGTTGCGCGGCCGGTCGAGCAGGTGGTGCTCGCGGTTGTCGCCGGTGACCCACCGCTCGAGGAACGGGTAGGCCCCCATCAGGCCGTACATGACGGGGATCAGGAGGATGGCGCCGATCATCACGTTGAACGAGAACGTGAAGCCGAAGGCGGTGAACTCCAGCCACCCGGGCAGCAGGCGGAGTGCGCCGTCGGCGAAGCCCATGTACCAGTCGGGTTGGGACCCCGCCGTCACGGGCGAGGGATCGTAGGGACCGTATGCCCAGATCGGGTTGATGGTGACCAGACCCGAGATCAGCGAGATGACACCGAAGACGATGAAGAAGAAGCCACCGGCCTTCGCGGCATACACCGGCATGACCGGGAAGCCGACGACGTTGTCGTTGGTGCGCCCCGGCCCGGGGAACTGGGTGTGCTTGTGCACGAACACCAGACCGATGTGGGCGGTGAACAGCCCGACCAGGATCGCGGGCAGCAGCAGGACGTGGATAGAGAACAGGCGGGGGATGATGGCCTCGCCGGGGAACGGGCCGTCGAACAACGCGAACGACAGGTAGGACCCGAGCACCGGGACCGAACGCATGAAGCCCTCTGCGGCGCGAAGGCCGGTGCCGGAGAGCAGGTCGTCCGGCAGGGAGTAGCCGGCGAAGCCCTCGACCAGGGCCAGCATCGACAGGATGCAGCCGATCACCCAGTTGATCTCACGCGGCTTGCGGAACGCGCCCGTGAAGAACACGCGCAGCATGTGGACCGACAGCGCGACGATGAACATCAGCGCGGCCCAGTGGTGGATCTGGCGGATCAGCAGGCCACCGCGGATGTCGAAGGAGATGTCGACCGTCGAGCGGAACGCCTCGGACATCGTGATGCCACGCAGCGGGATGTAGGAACCGTCGTAGACGACCTGGCCGGCGCTGGGGACGAACCAGAACGTGAGGAAGGTGCCCGAGAGCAGGCAGATGATCATGGAGTACATGGCGACTTCGCCGAGCATGAAGGACCAGTGCTCGGGGAACACCTTCTTCATGAGGTAGCCGACCGGCTTGGCCGCTCCCGTGCGGTCGTCGAGCCAGCCCGCCACGCCCCCGACAGCCTTCAGGCCCGGGTTGGTGGGCGCCTCGGGCTCGGCGTCGTCCTGGCGCAGGCGGCCGATCGGGTCGTCGCGAGTGGCGGTGCGGTCGGTGCTCATGCGGAACCACGCTCCCAGAAGCTCGGACCGACGGCCTCGCGGAACGGGGCGTCGGCGATCAGGTAACCCTGCGCGTCAACGGTGATCTTCAGCTGGGGCAAGGGGCGCTTGGCCGGCCCGAAGATCACCTTGCAGTCCTGCGTCACGTCGAACGTCGACTGGTGGCAAGGACAGAGCAGGTGGTGCGTCTGCTGCTCGTAGAGACCGACCGGGCAACCGACGTGGGTGCAGATCTTGGAGTAGGCGACGATGCCCTCGTGGCCCCAGTCGCGCTCCTTCTGGGGCTTGATGTCCTCGGGGTTGAGGCGCAGCAGCAGCACGGCTGCCTTGGCCTTGTCCTCGAGCACGTGCTCGGAGTCCTTGATCGACTCGGGCAGGACGTGGAAGACCGAACCGATCGTGACCTGGTCGGCCCGGATCGGGGTGCGCTCGGGGTCGCGGACCAGGCGGTCGCCCTTCTTCCACATCGTGGTGGAGAGCTGGTCCTTCGGCAGGGGACCGAGGCCACCCACCAGCGGCAGCAGGATCGCCAGCGGCGGCAGCGCGAGGGCGCCGAGAAGCGAGAACTTGATGAGCGGACGTCGGCCGAGCTGCGCCTTGTCGCCACCGTCCGTGAGCCCGGTGACCACGCGCTTGCGGTCCTCGTCCTTGGCCCGCAGGGGGTGGCGCTCCTCGACGGACTCGGCGTCGGGCATCAGGGTCTTGGCCCAGTGCACCGCCCCGACCCCGCAACCGAGGAGGGCCAGCGCCATCGTCACGCCGAGGGCGACGTTGTAGATGCTGGCGTTGCCGATGCCGGGGATGAATCCCGACTGCTCGGGGTCGATCGCGAAGTAGGCGACGATGAACAGCACCGTGCCCAGGCTCGAGAGTCCGAAGAGGGCTGCGACCTGCTTCTCGGCCCGCTTGGCGGACTTCTCGTCGAGGTCGGCCATCCGCGGGGCGTGCGGCGGCAGGCCGGGGTTCTGGAAGCGCGCCGGAAGTCCGCCGGTGCCCTCGACATGGCCCTGGTCCAGCCGGACCGCGGTGGAGCCGTAGCCGTCGCTGTGGCCGTCGCTCTGGCCGGCCCTGTGGCCGTCGCTCGTGCCGACGACCGCGCCGTGCGGCGTGTCGTGTTCGCTCATCGTGTCGTCGATCCTGTCGAGTCGCGGTGGTCAGTTCCAGTGTCGCCCCGGGTGCTGGTCTGGACCAGTGGGTGTGACCGAGCCATCAGGGCCATCAGGCGGCCTTCCTGCCGAGCCAGACGGCGAAGCCGACCATGATGCCCAGCCCGAAGATCCAGACGAACAGCCCCTCGGACACGGGGCCGAGGTTGCCCAGGGCCATCCCGCCGACGTTCTCCTGCTCGTCGACCGCGTGGAGGTAGGCCACGATGTCGTTCTTGGACTCGGCGGAGATGTTGTCGTCGCTGAAGACCGGCATGGACTGGGGCCCGGTGACCATGGCTTCGTAGATGTGCTTGCCCTCGACGTCGCGCAGGCTCGGGGCGTACTTGCCCCGGGTCAGGGCGCCGCCGGATCCGGCGAAGTTGTGGCACATCGCGCAGTTGACCCGGAAGAGCTCGGCGCCGAGGGCGACATCGCCGCCTTCGCCGCTGGTGTACTCAGCGTCAGGGACGGCGGGTCCGGGGGCCAGCGACGCGATGTAGGCGGCGACCGAGGAGATCTGCTCCTGGGAGAACCGGACCTGCTCCGCGCGGGGAGCCTGGATGTTCGGGGCAGCCATCGGCATCCGGCCGGTGCCCATCTGGAAGTCCACGGCAGCGGCGCCGACGCCCGGAAGGGCGGGACCGGCCTTGGTGCCCTGGGCCTGCAGCCCGTGGCAGGTCGCACAGTTGGCGAGGAAGAGCTTCTTGCCCTCTTCGACGCTGCCGGCGGCCGCGGTGGCGGCGTCGGCCTGCTTGGGGGCGAAGGCGGAGTAGGCGACTCCGGTGAGGATCAGGCCCAGGAGCAAGAGCAGGGCGATCGCGGCCGGGTGACGACGGCGGGCGGCCAAGGCGTTCACAGTGCGGTCCTGTCGATGGAGGCGGGCAGGGCGGGCTGGGAGGTCATCGTGCCGGTCACTTCAGCAGGTAGATCGTCGCGAACAGGGCGATCCACACCACGTCGACGAAGTGCCAGTAGTAGGAGGTCACGACGGCGCCGGCAGCCTGCGCGTGGCTGTAGTGCCGGGTCGTGAAGGTGCGGCCGATGATCAGCAGGAAGGCCAGCAGGCCACCGGTGACGTGCAGCGCGTGGAAACCGGTCGTGAGGTAGAAGACCGAGCCGTACGCGGTGGAGGAGAGGGAGATGCCCTCGTGGACCAGCTCGGAGTACTCCAGCACCTGACCGGAGACGAAGACCGCGCCGAAGATGTAGGTGAGGACGTACCACTCACGCATGCCCCAGCTCGGGACGGCGAGGAGGCTGGCGTCGCCGCGGTGCGGCTTGCCGTGCTCGGCCGCGTGGACGCCGAGCTGGCACCACACCGAGGAGACGACGAGGACGATCGTGTTGATCGTCGCGAACGGCACGTTGAGGACGCCGGTCGACTCCTTCCACAGCTCCGGCTCGACCGAGCGGATGGTGAAGTACATCGCGAACAGGCCCGCGAAGAACATCAGCTCGCTGGAGAGCCAGACGATGGTGCCCACCGACACCATGTTGGGTCGGGACACCGGCCCGTGGCCGGGGATGCTGCCGGCCGAGCGGGCGGGTTCAGAGGTCACTGGAGATGCGGTCGCCACGTGCGCCAGATTAGCCATATTCGCAGCGCGGCACACCGTCGACCCCCCGATGGGTGCGTGGGCGTGCCGAAACGCCGCACCGGTAGCATCTGCGACATGACCGCTTCGCATGCGACCGCCGCCGACGCACCGACCTCGTCGGGGTCCTCGGCCCGCCAGATCTCGGTGCTGTTGTACAGCGACGACAAGACCACACGCGACGCCGTGCGGGTCACGGTGGGACGTCGTCCGGCACGTGACGTCGAGGTCGTGTCGTGGCGTGAGTGCGCGACCGCGGCAGCAGTGGTCGAAGCCGTCGAGAACGCCCGCTTCGACGTCCTCATCCTCGACGGCGAGGCTGCGCCGATGGGTGGCCTGGGCCTGTGCCGCCAGCTCAAGAGCGAGATCTTCGAGTGCCCGCCCGTCCTGGTCCTCACCGGACGACCGCAGGACGGCTGGCTCGCGACGTGGTCCCTTGCCGACCAGGCGGTCCCGCACCCGCTCGACCCGATTGCCCTGGCCTCCGCCGTGGCCGAGCTGGGTCGCGGCGCTCGCCCCGGCGCCTCCTGATCGGCATGAGCGCCCCGGAGCCGGCTGGTCCCACCTGGCCGGACCTGCTCACCCTGCTGATCGCGCGGAACCACCTCTCCACCGACCAGGCCGCTTGGGCGATGGACCAGATCATGAGCGGCGAGGCCTCGCCGGTCCAGGTGGCCGGTTTCCTCGTCGCGCTGCGCGCCAAGGGCGAGAGCGTCGAGGAGCTGCGTGGCCTGGCCGACGTCATGCTGGCGCATGCCAACCGCATCGAGGTCCCGGGTCCGAGCCTGGACATCGTGGGCACCGGCGCCGACCGGTCCAACACCGTCAACATCTCGACGATGGCCTCGATCATCATCGCGGCCAGTGGGATCCGGGTGGTCAAGCACGGCAACCGGGCCGCGTCGTCGGCCTCCGGTTCGGCGGACGTCCTCGAGGCCCTCGGCGTCAACCTCACCCTGAGCCCGCAGCGCGTGGCCGAGGTGGCGTCGGAGGCCGGGATCACCTTCTGCTTCGCCCAAGCGTTCCACCCCGCGATGCGACACGCCGCCGTGGCGCGCAGCGGGCTGGGTGTGGGCACGGCGTTCAACGTCCTCGGGCCGCTCACCAACCCCGCACAGCCCACGTATGCCGTGGTCGGGGTCGCCGACCAACGAGTGGCGCCGCTCATGGCTGGCGTGTTCGCCGGACGTGGCAAGGATGCCGTTGTCTTCCGAGGCGACGACGGCCTCGACGAGCTGACCCTGAGCACCACGTCGACGGTGTGGTGGGTGCACGAGGGCGAGGTCACCCAGCGCACCTTCGACCCCGCGCAGGTCGGTCTCCAGCGACAGCCGGTCGAGGCGCTGCGGGGTGCCGACGCGGCGCACAACGCCCAGGTGGCGCGAGACCTGTTCGCCGGGCAGCGCGGGGCGGTGCGTGACGCGGTCGTGCTCAACGCCGGGATGGCGCTGGCGCTGGCCGCACCGGATCTCGTGAGTGCCGACAGCACGTCGGGCGGTGCGGGCGCACGGATCGAGCACGCGGCGTCCGATGAGTCCTTCGCTGCGGCTGTGCGGGCCGGCATGGACCGGGCCGCGGCTGCCCTGGACTCCGGGGCTGCTGCCGCCCAGCTGGACCGATGGGCCGCGGCGACGCAACGCACCGGGTCCGGCTAGGCCAACGAGTCCGGCTAGCCCAGCTGCTCCGACTGGTCCGGCTCCACCTCGGTCGCCGCCACCCGCAGGATGGCTGCGACCGACTGGTCCACGTCCGCTTCGGTCGTGGACCAGTTCGACACCGAGACCCGCATCAGGCGACGGCCCCGCCAGGTCGTGCCACCGAGCCAGCAGGTCCCGTCACGCTGTACCCCGTCGATGATCCTGTCGGTGCGCGCGTCGCTGCCGAAGCTGACGAGGACCTGGTTGAGGACGACGTCGTTGACCACCACGGCGCCGCCCGCCTCGAGCCCGTCCGCGAACCGCCGGGCCAGCGCGCAGCACCTGTCGACGAGGTCGGCGACGCCGTCACGGCCCAGCTCGCGCAGGGCAGCCCAGACGGCGAATCCCCTTGCCCTTCGTGATGATTCGGGGACAAGGTCGCCCAACGCGGGCGTCGGACCACCCTGCCCGGTGAGGTATGCCGCGGTGTAGGACAGTGCCGCGGCGTGCACCCGGGGATGGGCACAGATGGCGAATCCGCAGTCGTAGGGCACGTTGAGCCACTTGTGGCCGTCGCAGGACCACGAGTCGGCGAGGTCGATCCCGTCCACGAGGTGCGCCTTGCCGGGCGAGGCGCCGGCCCAGAGGCCGAAGGCCCCGTCGACATGCACCCAGGCCCCGTGTCGCCGGGCCACCTCACAGGCGGCCCGGAGGTCGTCGCAGGCGCCGGTGTTGACGTTGCCGGCCTGCACGCAGACGATCGTCGGTCCGGGCCCGCCTCGACCAAGGACAGTCGCGAGGTCGTCGACATCGATGGCGCCGTTGTCCCCGGCGGCCACCTCCTCGACGACCGCGGTGCCGAACCCGAGCAGCCGCAGCGCCCGGTCGATCGTCGCGTGACGCTCGGCGCCGGCGACCACTCGCACGACCGGGGCGCCACCCAGCCCGTCGCGCCCGACGTCCCACCCCACCGCGGCGAGGACGTGCTGACGAGCGGTGGCCAGGCAGACGGTGTTGGCTCCCTGGGCTCCGGTGACGAACCCGACGGAGGCGTCGGCGGGCAGGCCCATCAGGGCCTTCAGCCAGCCACCCGCGACCTCCTCGGCGACGGCGGCGGCGGGGGAGAGGACGGCGTTGAAGGCGCACTGGTCCCACCCGAGAGCCACCATGTCGGCCGCAGTGGCCGAAGGCAGCGCGCCGCCGATGACGAAGCCGAAGAACCGCGGTCCCGGCGTGGCGACCAGCCCCGGCGTGAAGGCCGTGACCAGCTCGTCGAGCACCTCGCCCGCCGGAGTGGGTGCATCGCGCAGCACCGTGTCCACCTCGAGTCGCAGGGTCGCAGCATCGACTGCTGAGGCCACCGGGGCCACGGGCATTCCCGACCGGTGGCGTCCCGCCACCTGGGCGGCCCGCTCGAAGAGGAGGGTCAGATCTTCCATGCGGCGAAGGTACGCCGACTCCTGCCACGGCAGCCTCCGCCGTCGGGGTGAGGAGCTCCTGCCGTCGTCCCCCCGATGACCTGCTGACCTAGGACATTCCGGCCAGCCAGCTCACCGCGTGTCGGGCATCGGCCCGGCGCTGCTCGTACCGCGCACCGATCGCCAACAGCGCGACACCGAGGATGCCCAGGGTGAGGTAGCGCGGCAGCTGGACCGCATAGGGGCCGAGCTGGGTGAGCGCGATGACGATGGCTGCCGCCGCACCCAGGACGACCGATGCCTGCCACCGGCGCAGCGCGCCGGCAACGAGGACCAGCACCGCCGCAGTGACCGTGACCAGCGGGCGCAGGACCCCGTCGTCGACCGTGGTGAACAGTGCGGAGGGGAGCAGCGCCACCGCCAGGCCTGGTCCGGCGGTCAACCACGAGTGGTCGCCTAGCTCGCGATGCGACCACAGCCCGGCGGCGAGCAGTAGGGCGGCCAGCGGCAGCGTCCAGGCCTCGAGCGTCGTCACCGTTGCGTGGTCGAGCTCGAGCCAGACTGCCGACGTCAGCGCCACCACCGCCAGGGTGACCACCGCGCGGCGGTGCGGCAGGGCGGCATACCCGATGGCGACGAGCCCGTAGGCCGCGGCGGCGGCTGCGGCCGCGTGCGGCCAGGAGCGGTCGACGGCGACCACGATGGTGGTGAGGGCGACGAGGCAGGCGAGGGCACCGAAGACGATTTCCTCGAGACGGCGGCGTCGCCACAGGGCCAGGGCGACGAGGACCAGAGCGGCGGCCACGAGCACGGTCCACTGGGTGCGGCTGCCGACCAGCCCGCCGGTCAGCCACAGTGCCCAGGCTGCTGCCACGGCACTGACACCTGCGGCGACCGGGCGAAGGAGAGGCCGCAGCACAGCGGTTGCCGCCGCGGTCAGGGCGATGGCCACGAGGAGGGTGATCACCACACCGTCACCGAGTTCGCTCGTCAGGGCGCCCAGCAGCGCGCCGAACAGGGTGAGGTGGCCGACGGCGGCCAACGGTGCCTCTTCGGGCTGTGATCGCCGGGCCAGGGATCCGGCGACGAGGGCAGCTCCCGCCGCCGCGGCGGCCAGCAACTCGACGTCGACGGAGGTGATGGACCCGGTGAGGGTGGCGGCTGCGACCGCGGCGACGGCGCCCACAGCCGACGCCGGCACCCGCCAGCCCGGCCGCAGCACGGCGGTCGCCGCCGCGGTCAGCGCGATGGCCACGAGGAGGGTGATCACCACACGGTCACCGAGCTCGCTCCCCAGGGCGCCCAGCAGCGCACCGAACAGGGTGAGGTGGCCGACGGCGGCCAACGGTGCCTCTTCGGGTTCTGATCGCCGGGCCAAGGATCCGGCGACGAGGGCAGCTCCCGCCGCGGCGGCAGCCAGCACCTCGACGTCGAGGGAGGCGATGGACCCGGTGAGGGCGACGGCTGCGACCGCGAAGACTGCGCCGACTGCCGTCGCAGGCACCCGCCAGCCGGGACGGTGCACGGCAGCCGTCGCGGCAGCCAGGGCAACGCCGGTGAGGGCGACGATCGTTGCGGGACGCGAGTCGTGGACGATCGCGACCACCACCAGAACCGCAAGGGCCAGGCCGGTCTGGGCCTCGCACCAGGCCGTGCCCAGCGACGTCGTGCGGACGCGAGCAGCCGCGAGAACGGTGGCGAGCACCGCGGTGAGCAGGGCCAGCACCGCGGTCCAGAGGGCACCAACCTGCAGGGCCAGGCACAGGACAGCCGTCGGGACCGCCGCGGAGGCGACGAGGGCGACGACGCCGAGGGCTCGCCAGTCGCCGGACAGAGGACGCGTGACCCAGTCGGCTCGGACCGCGGCGCGGCTGCCGAGGCGGGTCGCCTGCACGGCGACGACCCGCCGGATCGTCAGGGCGCCTGCGACAGCCAGAGTGGCCAGGAGGACGACGCAGGCCGCGCCGTCGAAGGTCATCGAGCCGACCCCACCACCGGAGGGGGTGTCCAGGGCATCGGCTGAGGCCGTGGCCGCGCCGACTGCGGCCGCGGCGAACGAGAGCGCCGCCCACCCGGCGGCGGGGCCGGTGGCGGCGCGGCGGGTCAAGCCGAAGGAGGTCGGCACCACGAGGTGCACGATGCCGAAGAGCACGGCACCGAGGAGGGAGAGGGCGGCACCTGCGGCAGGGGTCGAGGCGTAGCCGACGATCCCTGCCCAGCCGATCGAGGCTGCAGTCAACGACAGCACGGCGAAGCCGGCGATCCGCCGGTCGTAGCGGTGCAGGGCGGCGAGGGCCAGAGCTGCGAGGAGGCCGGTGACGGCGGTGTAGGTGCGTCCGTCGACGGCATCGAGGTTGGCCAGCCCGAAACGTCGCGCGGCACTGATGTCGAGGATGAGCAGGCCGCCGGCGACGAGGGCGAGGGCTTCGGCGCTGCTGGGCAGCCGGCGGCGCGAGAGCTGGAGCGAGGCCACGGTCGCGGCGGCGGTGAAGCCACCCATCACCAGCATCTGACCCGTGCGGCCAATGATGAACCAGGCGATGGCCAGGGCGATCGACGCCGCGACCAGGACGAGCAGGACACCTACTGCCAGCAGGGTCTGCTGGGTGGTCCAGCTCCGGCGCGGGGGCGAGGCAGGCGTCGGCAGGGGGCGGGATGCCGCGGACGAATCGGCCAGGACGACGTCCGACGGCGACTCCGGCGACAAGTCCGAAGCCAACTCCCAGGGCAGCTCCGAGGGCGACTGCGTCACGGATTCCGCGGTCGCGCTCGCGGCCACCGCCGTCGACGCGGGCGCGGGCGTGGGGGCTGGCGTGAGGGCGTTCGTCGTCGCGCGCAGGGATGCGAGCAGGAGGGCGCGTTCGCGCCGGAGGGCGGCAAGGCTCTGGTCGACCTGCCACAGCCGCACGGCGTCGGGGCCGGTGAGCGACAGGTGGCAGCTCGGGCACGAGGTCGGCGCCTCGGGCAGGGACCGGCCACACGCGGGGCAGGGGATCGTCGACATCGGTCCTCCGGGAGATCCGGGCGCGGGTGCACCCTCTGACCCGAGTGTGGAGGGTCGGCCACGGCCGCGGAAGGGGCGTTGCTACTCATATCGGCCCGGTGGCCGAGGGAGCGTTGGAGGCGAAATGACGCCCGGAGGAGGAGGCGCGGACGCCGGTGCTCAGTCGCCGTCGAGGCCGAGGCTGAAGGCCGCCTCGAGGTCGTGCTTGGAGTAGGTGCGGAACGCGATGTGCGTGTTGGTCCCGATGACGCCCTGCACCTTGTTGAGCCGGTCGGCGATGACGTCGTTGAGCTGCTCGTGCTCCTTGACCCGGATCATCGCGATCAGGTCGGCGTCACCGGCGACCGAGTAGACCTCGGACACGCCTTCGAGCTCGGCGATGGCCTGCGCCACCTCCGGGATGCGGTCGACTTCGGCGTTGATGAGCACGATGGCGGAGATCACCTCCCCAATGTATCGGTCCGGGCTCGACGAGAGCAGCGCACTCGCCCGGCGCGTCAGGAGGCCGCGACGAAGCCGGAGACCGCGTGGCGTGCGACCACCTGTGGCTCGAGCTCGGCGCGTGCGCCACCCGCACCGCCGACCGGGCAGGTCCACTCGCCATCGAGGTCGACGATGCGCACACCGGACGACTCCAGCCAGCGCAGGATCTTCTCGGTCTCCTCGGGCGTGGCCGCCGGGGCCGGCCAGTGGGCGGGCAGCACGACCTCGGCACTGTCGCGCACCGCATCGACGTAGGGCATCGGGTCAGCGCCTCGTGGCGAGATGGTGCTGGCGGCGAGGCGGCCGTGCCGGACGACCACGATCTCCCAGCCGCCCGCCGCGGCAGGCCGGGCAGCGATGATCTCGGGACTGGCCGCCAAAGGCGCGATCCGCTGGGCCCGGGCCATGCCGCGCACCAGGGCGAGCATGCGGTCGCGCAGGGTGCCCGCGTCCTCGAACCGCTCCTGGTCGGCGAGCGAGCCCATCCGGGTGCGCAGCGCGGTCACCACCCCGCGAGAGTCGCCGGCCAGGGCATGGACGGCCTCCTGCACCACCGCGGCATATTCCTGGACGCTCTGGGCCCCGGTGCAGGGGGCGCCGCAGCGGCCCATGTCGGCGAGGGCGCACGACCCGACGCGGCGGGTGGGGGACAGCCGCTGCACGCACTGGCGCAGCGGGATGACCTCGTGGACCGCCGCGACGGCAGCCTCGGCCGACCCCCGGCTGCCGAACGGGCCGATGTAACGGGCGCCGTCACCGCGGACCTCGCGCACGATCGACAACCGGGGGAAGGCCTCGACGGTGAGCTTGACCCAGGTGGCCCGCTCGGGACTCTTGGAGCGGCGGTTGTAGCGCGGCTTGTGCTGGGCGATGAGGCGCAGCTCGCGGACCTCGGCCTCGAGGGTGGTGGCGCAGACGATCGGGGTGACCGACTCGGCGAGCCGCACCATCTCGGCCATGCGGGTGCGCTGCTCGGAGGCTGTGAAGTAGCTGCGGACGCGGGTGCGGATGTTGATCGAGGTGCCGACGTAGAGGACCCGACCGTCGCTGTCCTTGAACAGGTAGACACCGGGCTCGCCCGGCAGTCCGTCGGCCAGCCACCGCTTGCGTCGCTGGGCGGGGCTGACCCGCGACGTGTAGCTCGCGAGCTCCTCGAAGGTGTGCACACCGAGACTGCCCACCCGGCCGATGAGGGCGTGCAGGACGTCGACGGTGGCCTGCGCGTCGTGCAGGGCGCGGTGGTCGGGCGTGGTCGTCGCGCCGAACAGGGCGGCCAGCGTGGACAGCTTGTGGTTGCGCGCCTCGTCACGGCTGACCAGCTGGCGGGCGAGGTGGACGGTGTCGAGCACCGCGTGCCGCGGCCAGTCGATGCCCTGGTCGCGGGCAGCCATCTTGAGGAACCCGACGTCGAACCCGGCGTTGTGGGCCACGAGCACCGCGCCCTGGGCGAACTCGAGGAAGGCGGGCAGCGCGGACTCGATGCGTGGCGCGTCGGCCACCATCGAGGTCGTGATGCCGGTGAGGGACTGGATGAACGGCGGGATCGGCAGGTGTGGGTTGACCAGCGTCTGGAACTCGCCCAGCACCTCGCCACCGCGCACCTTCACCGCGCCGATCTCGGTGATCGCCGAGTCGGCCGGGCTGCCACCGGTGGTCTCGAGGTCGACGACGACGAACGTGACATCGGCCAGTGCCGTGCCCAGGTCGTCGAAGGTGCCTTGCACCATCTGGTCGTCGGCCATCTGCATGGACCCGACGGTAGGCCGGTGGTGTGACAGCCCGTGGCAGGCGCGCCCTCGCCACGACCTCTGGTATGCCGGGTCGCCGGCGTTGTCAGTGCCCTCACCTAGCGTCGTCGACAGGTGACACGACAGCAGTCCCAGACGGACAGAGTCCCACGACAGAGAGCGAGGTGGTCGCGATGATCATCGAATGCCAGAGCTGCCCGGTGCGCGACCTGCACTGCGCCGACTGCATGGTGACAGCCATGCTGGTGCCGCAGGGCGCGCAGCTGCCCCTCGACGCCGCCGAGCGCGCGGCCGTCGCCCGATTCGCCGACGCCGGGCTGGTGAGCGCCCACGAGGCCATCTCGGCCAGCGCCCGCCGTGAGCCGTGGGCCGCCCACATCCGCGCCGTCGGCTGATCGCTCCCTACGATGGCTGGATGAGCCGGCCCACCCCGTCCCGTGCCGGTCGCCCGCGCCGCGCGACKGCCGGCGCGGGACTCATCGCGCTGGTCGTCTCCCTGCTGGTCGGCTGCTCGCCCAGCGAGCCGCCGCCCGTCCGCCCGTCGACGACTTCGCAGGCTTCCCAGCAGAACGCACCCGAGCCCTCTGTCGCCCGGGAGGACGCCCTGGGCGTCCTGCTCGCCCAGCGGGCTGCAGCCGTCCGGGCCCACGATCGATCGGCGTTCGCTGCCACCCTGGACGACCCGACCTCGGGGTTCGGGCTGCGCCAGCTCGCGCAGTACGCCGCCTTGGCGCAGCTTCCGCTGAGCACTTTCAGCTATGGCACGCCCGAGCCCGCACCTGCGCTGAGCGCCGAGCGGGTGGCCCAGATCGGTCCCGACGCCTGGGTCTCCCGGGTGGCAGGCCGCTACGGCCTCGCCGGATTCGACACGGCGACCCGGGAGTTCGAGTCGTACTTCACCGTCGTGCGGCGAGGGGATGCCTGGCGGCTGGCTGACGACACCGACGGCGGCACCCAGGTGCAGGTGTGGGACCTTCCGAAGTTCACGGTGGTGCGCAGCGCGACCACCTTGGTCGTCGGCTCGGGCCCGCCGAGTCGGCTGCGTCCCTACCTCGCACTGGGCAACCTCGCCGTCAAGCGGGTCGACGCCGTCTGGACGCCACCGTGGACCAGGCGCCTGGTCCTCGTGGTTCCCGGAACTGCCGCGCAGATGGCCGAGCAGGTCGGTCAGGACAAGGACCAGGTCGCGCAGGTCGCAGCCGTCACGGACGGCCCGTTCGACCCCCAGGGCCGGGCCGGCGCCGATCGGGTGGTGGTCAACCCGAGTGCCTTCGCCCGCCTCGTGCCTCGCGGCAAGCAGGTCGTCGTGACCCACGAGGCGACCCACGTCGCCATCCGCGCCTCGACCAACCGTCCGGTGCCGCTCTGGTTGTCCGAGGGCATGGCCGACTTCGTCGGCTACCGCGACAGCGGTGCGACACGCACCCAGGTGGCGGCCGCGCTGCTCGCCCGGGTCCGCGCCGGCACGGGACCCAAGGCACTGCCGTCGGCAGCCGACTTCGACCCCTCCCGGACGACCATCGCGCCGAGCTACAACGCGGCGTGGCTGGCGGTCACCCGCATCGTCGACCGCCACGGCACGGCGGCGCTGGTCCGCTTCTACCTCGCCGCGGCCACGAAGCCCGACCCCGCGTCCAGCACCAGTGGCGACCCCGACGCGAACGTCGCCACAGCCTTTGCGACCGTGCTGCGCACCTCTCAGGCGGCGTTCACCAAGGAGTGGCTGGCCTACCTGAGGTCCCTGGCCAACGCCTGACCCGGCTGAGGGAGGGCCAGCGACGCGACGACGAGGGCGCCGACGAGCCAGAACTGGTTGTAGAAGGCCTGCTTGTTGACGAGGTTGGCCACCAACAGCACCAGGGCCAGCCAGCGAAGCACGTCGGCCAGGAGGGGCTGGCGCCGCCACACCGTCCAACAGACGGCAGCGAGGGTGCCGAGCACGGCCACCCCGGTCACGGCGAACGGCAGCGTCACGCCAAAGGTGTTGAGTGCCAACAGGTACAGCGTGTTGGCGAACTTGATGGGGTGGAAGCCCACCAGCAGGCTGATCGTGTCGTGGACGAAGTCGGGCGGACTCGCGAGGAACCACGGGGCGATGAGGACGCCGGTCAGCGCACCGGTCGCGATGGAGCGGCGCCAGCCGAACGGGCGCCACAGCAGCAGGACGGGCAGCACCAGGGCGAGGTGCTGCTTGCTGGCGCACGCCAACGCCAGTGGGATGACGGCCCACCAGGCCCGGTCGCGCTGGACCAGGACGGCCCACCAGACGATTCCGGCGAGCAGCAGCGGCTCGGTCCAGGACTGGTCGAGCTGGGTGAGGGTGCCCGGCGCGAACACCAGCAGCGCCGTCACCGTCGCGGCGGTCCAGACCCACCCCCGCCCAGCGTCGGAGCCGGGATGCCGCGGGGCCGCCCCGCGCGCGAGCAGCCAGACACCGGCCACCGCCACGAGCGTCCAGAACGCGAGCGCCCACCGGACGTCACCGAAGAGCCAGCGTGCCGGCGCGAGCAGCACGGTGGTCCACGGGAGGTAGGGAAAAGCGTCCTTGACGCCGGGGGAGCCGGTCCAGGTCATGGCGTAGAAGTTCTCCCCGCGGCCGAGGGCGTCCGCCGCCTGCTGGAGGACGACCCAGACGTCGATCCGTGGCCGCGGCGAGGAGATGACGGCGGTCGCCGCGCACGCGGCATACCCCGTGACGGCGACGACGCCGGCGGCCCACGGGGCGCGAGGACCGTTGGTGCACAACAGGACCGCGGCCGCCAGCGGTGCGACGACGAGCAGCGTGGTGGCCAGCGCGAGCCCGGTCGGTGCGAGATAGCTGAAGAGCGGGACGGCCAGCGTGGCCAGCGCCGAACCGGCCAGCATGACGGCTACGGCCGGACGGGTCAGCCGGATCCGCCAGCCGGCCCACTGCCACAGGGCAAGTGCCACGGTGGCCGCCGTCAAGGTGGCCACGATGGGGATGCGGTAGCGCACCACGCTCCACTGCAGGGCGGTGAAGAACAGCAGCCACCCCAGGGCGAACGCCAACGAGGACACCGCCACGGTCCGAGTGGACGATCCGTGGCGGTGTCGGGGCATGGCTAGACCCTAAGGGTCGCCCGGCTACTCCTTGCCGCCACCGGCGTAGAGGGACTCCACCTGGTCGTGGAAGTCCTTCATGACGATGTTGCGCTTGAGCTTCAGGCTCGGCGTGAGGTAACCGTTCTCCTCGGTGAAGTCACCGGGAAGGACGGCGAACTTGCGGATCGACTCGGCCTTGGAGACCGACTTGTTGGCGTCGTCGACGGCCTTCTGGAGCTCGGCGAGCACGGTTTCGTCGGTGCGGGCCTGGTCGAAGGTCACACCCGTGAGCCCGTTGTTCTTGGCCCAGCCGGGGTACATCTCCTCGTCGAGGGTCAGCAGGGCGCCGATGAACGGCTTCTGGTCGCCGACGACGATGCACTGGGAGATGAGGGGGTGGGCACGCAACCGGTCCTCGAGGGCGGCCGGCGCGACGTTCTTGCCACCGGCGGTGACGAGCAGCTCCTTCTTGCGGCCGGTGATCTTGAGGTAGCCGTCCTCGTCGAGCTCGCCGATGTCGCCGGTGTGGAACCAGCCGTCGAGCACCGCGCCCGAGGTCGCCTCGGCGTTGTTGTGGTAGGCCGCGAAGACGTTGTTGCCCTGGATGAGGATCTCGCCGTCGTCGGCGATCCGGATGCCCACGCCGGGCAGCGGGGCGCCGACGGTGCCGATCTTGACCCGGTCGGGCACGTTGACCGTGGCGGGCGCGGTGGTCTCGGTGAGGCCGTAGCCCTCGAGGACGGTGACACCGATGCCGCGGAAGAAGTGACCGAGGCGGGTGCCCAGCGGGGCGCCGCCGGACACGGCATACATGACCTGACCGCCCATGGCGGCACGGAGCTTGGCGTAGACGAGCTTGTCGAACAGGGTGTGGCGCACCTTGAGCCCGAGGCCGGCGCCGCCGGTGTCCTGCGCGGTGGACCAGGCAATCGCGGTGTCGGCGGCGGTCGCGAAGATCTTGCCCTTGCCCTCGGCGGTCGCCTTGGCCTCGGCGGAGTTGTAGATCTTCTCGAAGACGCGGGGGACCGACAGGATGAAGGTCGGCTTGAACTCCGCGAAGTCGGCGAGGAGGTTCTTGATGTCGGCGCTGTGCCCCATCTTGGCCTCGCCCGTGACGCACAGGACCTGGATGAACCGCGCGAAGACGTGCGCCAGCGGCAGGAAGAGGAGCGTCGAGGCGCCCTCGGCCTTGACGACCGACGTGAGCTTGGTGATGGCGTTCTCGGACAGCGCCAGGAAGTTGTCGTGGGTGAGCTGCACGCCCTTGGGCCGACCGGTCGTGCCCGACGTGTAGATGATCGTCGCGATGCTGGCGCGGTTCAGGCTGCCGTGGGCGGCCTCGAGGTCAGCGTCGGACACCTCGGCGCCGGCGGCCTTGAGCTCGGCGATGGCCCCGGCGTCGACCTGCCAGGCGTGCGCGAGACCGGGCACCTGCGCACGGACCTCGTCGAGGGTGGCTGCGTGGGCGGGCGTCTCTAGCATGATGCCCTTGGCGCCGGAGTCGGTGAGGATCCAGCTGACCTGCTCGGCGGAGGAGGTCTCGTAGATCGGGACCGTGACGGCGCCAGCGGTCCAGATCGCGAAGTCCGTGAGGGTCCACTCGTAGCGGGTCTTGCACATGATCGCCACGCGGTCGCCGGGCGCGATCCCCGAAGCGATCAGGCCCTTGGCCACCGCCTGGACGTCCTGGTCGAACTCGGCCGCGGTCACGTCGATCCAGCGGGTGCCCTCCTTGCGCGAGAACGCGACCCGCGACGGGTTCGAGGCGGCGTTGCGCGCCGGAAGATCGGCAAGACTCCCCTCGGTGGTCGGCGGCACGAGGGGCGGTGCGACGTGTTCCTGCACTATGTCTCCTTCGACGACGGCAGCAGTGCCTCCGTGACAGCTGTGCCTCAGTGCTGCACAGACTACCCGTGGGTAGGTGCACCGGGGGAGGGCGTTGCGTTGAAGGCTCCGTCACATCGCGGCCTGAGGTGCGAAACACTGGGCGGGTGAGGGACCGCAGGATCGACATCGTGGACGAGACCTTCATCCGGGCTGCGCCCCAGGTCGTCCGGGCAAGCCTCGACGAGGAGGCCTGGACCGCCCAGATCTGGCCACACCTGACCCGGGCCGTCATCAGGGACCGTGGCCTGAAGGGGGTGCGCTGGAGCGTGACCGGACAGGTCGTCGGCGAGATGGAGGTCTGGCTCGAACCGTTCCGAGACGGCGTGGTGGTGCACCACTACGTCCGCGGCACTCGCGGGCCGCGTGCACCGCGCGACGTGGCCACCCGGCATACCTTGCGGTGGAAGCGCGCCGTGCACGACCTCAAGGACCGCCTCGAGGGCGCTCGCCCTTGACCGTGGTGGTCGCCGGGAGCCGCGGTCGTCGTGGAAAGGCCCGGCGCTGTAGCCTTCCGCGCATGGCCGACCGCACCGAATCCAGCATCGACATCGACGCCAAGCCGGGTGAGGTCCTGGACGTCATCGCCGACTTCGAGAGCTATCCGCAGTGGGCGACGGAGGTCAAGAACGTCACCATCCTCACCGAGGAGGGCGACGGGTGGGCCGACCAGGTGCAGTTCACCCTGGACGCCGGGGCGATCAAGGACACGTACACCCTCGACTACGAGTGGGACGTCGCCAAGAACGGCACCGGCGTCGTGTCCTGGAGCCTGGTCGAGGCAACGGTCCTGAAGGCCATGAACGGCTCGTACACGTTGGCAGCCAAGGGCAAGGACGCCACGACGGTGACCTACCGGCTCGCGGTCGACGTCAAGATCCCGATGCTCGGCATGCTCAAGCGCAAGGCCGAGAAGGTCATCATCGACACGGCGCTGAAGTCGCTGAAGAAGCGGGTGGAGGCTTGAGGCAGGTCGTCGCCCCAGGGCGCCGCTAGCCATGCGGGTCATCCTCTTCACCGGCAAGGGTGGCGTCGGCAAGACGACCACCGCCGCCGCCACCGCGGTCCACGCCGCCCGGGCCGGCGTCAAGACGCTGGTCATGTCGACCGACGCGGCGCACTCGCTCGGCGACGCGCTGGGTGTCGAGCTCGGGGTGGACCCCAGGTCGGGCCGCGACGGGAGAGGGGCCCCGGTGGACGTCGAACCCGGCCTCTCGGCGCTGCAGATCTCTCCACCTCACCTGCTGGGTGAGTCCTGGCGGGTCGTCCAGGACTACCTGCTCTCGGTCCTGGACACGGTCGGCATCGACTCCGTGGTCGCCGAGGAGCTGACCCGCCTGCCCGGTGCCGAAGAGGTCGCCGCGCTGCTCGAGCTGCGCGCGCAGGTCGAGTCGGGTCCGTGGGACCTCGTGGTCGTCGACTGCGCACCGACCGCGGAGACGTTGCGGCTGCTGGCACTGCCCGAGGCGCTCGCCTGGCACCTCGAGCGCCTCCTGCCCGCCCAGCGCGGGTTGATCCGGACGCTGCGTCCGGCCGCGGCGGCTGCCGCCGGAGTGCCCCTGCCTGACATCGCGGTGGTCGAGGCGGTGACCGGGTGGCACCGTCAGATGCGGGCCGTGCACCGCATCCTGACCGGCGACCAGACCTCCGTGCGGCTGGTCCTCACCCCCGAACGCGTGGTCATCGCCGAGTCCCGGCGCACCTGGACGTCGCTGTCGCTCTATGGCTTCGTCGTCGACGCGGTGGTCGTCAACCGGGTCTTCCCGGACGCCGCCGCCGAGGCAGGGCGCCACACGCCCGACGCCTGGCGCGCCTCCTGGAACGCGGCGCAGCAGGAGGGCCTGGTCGAGGTGCGTGAGTCGTTCGCCGGGTTGCCCGTCGTCGTGACTCCCTACCTGTCGTCCGAGCCGATCGGGGCCGACGCGCTCGCCGACCTCGCGCAGGCGCAGGAGGGTGCTGCTGACGTCCTCTCGCCGGTCGCCCACCGCGGCCTGACGGTCGAGCGGACGCCCGAGGGGTTCGTCATGACCCTGCCGCTGCCGCTCGCGCACGCTGCCGACCTCGGCCTGCAGCGCCGTGACGACGAGCTGGTGGTGACGGTGGGCGAGCACCGGCGGGTGCTGACCCTCCCGGCCGCTCTGCAACGATGTGTGGTCGAAGGTGCCTCGGTGCGCGACGGTCTGCTGCGGGTGCGCTTCGTCCCCGACGAGGAGGTCTGGCCGCGTGGCTGACGACGAACGCCCTGCCGTGGGCACGGTGGCCCAGGAGGCCGCCCGACTGCTCGACGCCCTCGGTGGGTGGGCCAGCACCACCCACGCCGGGTATGCCGCGGCGGCGGGTGGCGGGCGCACGTCACCGGACGACGCTGGTCCCCACCGTGACCGCGACCCCGACGGCGACTCCGCCTCCGACGCAAGTGGCGGCAAGTCTCCCCGCTGTGAGTCCTGCGGTGCCGAGAACGGTGCTGGGCAGGCCGTCACCTGTCAGCTCTGCCCGGTCTGCCAGGGCATCGGGTTGTTGCGCTCGGTGCGACCCGAGACCGTGGACCGGCTGGCCGACCTCGCCGGGGCGCTCGCAGCCACCCTGCGCGACATCGCCGGGCAACGCCGCACCGAGGACGGCGCAGCGGCGCCGGGCAGGACCTCGGGCAGGACCTCGGGCAAGGCATCGGAGAAGTCGGCGAGCGGGCCACGCGGCAGGGTGCAGGACATCGTCGTGGACGACGAGGACGAGCACCACGCCGACGAGCACCACGGCGACGAGCACCACCGCACAGGGGGGAGTGCCACCTCATGAGTGTCACCATCGGCGTGGACATCGGCGGCACGAAGATCGCCGCCGGCGTCGTCTCAGCGACCGGCGAGATCCTGGCGCGCGCACGCAGGGACACCCCCGCCCACGACCCCGACCAGATCGCCCATGACGTCGCGGCCGTCGTGGCCGAGCTCGGGGCCGGGCGCACGGACGTCCGGGGGGTCGGCGTGGCCTGCGCCGGCTTCATCGACCGCACCGGCTCGACGGTGCTCTTTGCCCCGAACCTCGCGTGGCGCGACGAACCACTCAAGATGCGGCTCGAGGCGCTCGTCGACCAGCCGGTCACCATCGAGAACGACGCCAACGCCGCCGCGTGGGGGGAGTTCCGGTTCGGAGCGGCCACCGAGGCCGATGACATGGTGCTCATCACCGTCGGCACCGGGATCGGTGGCGGCGTCGTCGTCGACTCGAGGCTGCTGCGCGGCGCTTTCGGCATCGGTGGCGAGCTGGGGCACATGCGCGTCGTCCCCGACGGCATCCGTTGCGGCTGCGGCAACCGCGGCTGCTGGGAGGTCTACGCGTCGGGCAACGCCTTGGTCCGCGAGGCTCGCGAGCTCGTGGCCTCTGGGGCCCTGAGTGCCGCGGTGTTGTCGCAGGCCTGTGACGGCGACCCGAGCGCGCTCAGGGGGCACCACGTCACCAGTGCCGCACAGGCCGGGGACTCGGCGTCCATCGAGCTCCTCGCCGACCTGGGCCGCTGGGTGGGCGAGGGGGCGGCCTCGGTCTCGGCCATCCTGGACCCGGAGCTCATCGTCATCGGCGGCGGCGTCGTCGCGGCCGGCGACCTGTTGATCGGAGCTGCCCACGCGGCATACGCACGCAACCTGACGGGGCGCGGCCACCGGCCGGTCGCCGACATGGTGGCTGCCCGGCTCGGCAACGACGCCGGGTTGATCGGCGCGGCAGCGCTCGCCGCCGAGGGCGTCGGGTCGTGAGCTCGGGCCTGGCCGTTGGCATCGACATCGGCGGCACCAAGGTCGCCGGGGGAGTCGTAGACGCCGACGGCACCGTCGTGGCCAGGGCGAGACGCGACACGCCACACCGGTCGACGAGTCCGGCCGTCGTCGAGGACACCATCGTCGAGGTGGTCGCCGAGCTCATCGACGTCGCCGGCGACGACGTGGTCGCCGTGGGCATCGGGGCGGCCGGCTTCGTGGCCGCAGACCGCGCGACGGTCGTCTTCGCCCCCCACCTCTCCTGGCGCGACGAACCGCTCGAAGCCAACCTCCAACGCCGCGTACCGGTGCCGATCTCGGTCGACAACGACGCCAACGCCGCTGCGTGGGCGGAGTGGAGATTCGGTGCGGCACAAGGAGACTCACACGTCGTGATGGTGAATCTCGGCACCGGCATCGGTGGCGCGCTGATCCTTGACGGTCAGATCATGCGCGGCCGGTTCGGGATTGCTGGGGAGTTCGGGCACATGCAGGTCGTGCCGAACGGACTGCGTTGCGAGTGCGGCAACAGGGGCTGCTGGGAGCAGTACGCCTCGGGCAACGCGCTCGTCCGTGAGGCCCGCTCGATGATGACGGCCAACAGCCCGATGGCCACCGACCTGCTCGCGCGCGCCGGTGGTGACCCGGCGGCGCTGACCGGCCCGATGATCACCGAGGCAGCGCGCGACGGCGACTCGACCGCCACCGAGCTGCTCGGCGAGATCGGCCAGTGGCTGGGCCTGGGCATCGCCAACCTCGCTGCCGCCTTCGACCCCGGCGTCTTCGTCGTCGGGGGCGGCGTGAGCGCGGCCGGCGACCTGCTGCTGGAGCCGGCTCGCAGCACGTTCCGGCGCCACCTCACCGGTCGGGGCTACCGCCCGGAGGCGCGGATCGTGGCGGCGGCCCTGGGCAACGAGGCCGGACTGATCGGGGCAGCCGACCTGGCCCGACGAGATGCCCTGGGACGCGCCGGCGCCGAGGGCGCATGAGCACGATGCGCGTGGCGTCCTACAACCTCAAGGACTTCACGCTCGACCGTGGCGCGGCTGCCCGGGTCATCCGCGCGATCGACCCCGATGTGCTGTGCCTCCAGGAGGTCCCGCGGCGGCTGTTCTCGACGTGGAGGGTCTCGGACTTCGCGGCCGAGTGCGGGATGTTCTGGTCGGGGCGGCACCGCGGCAGCGGTGGCACCACCATCTTCACGTCGTTGCGGGTGCAGGTGCCCGAGTCGCGGCACTACCGGCTGCGGGTCGCAGCCCTCCAACGCACCCGCGGGTATGCCGTGCTGCGCGTCGGGCCCGCCGGTCACCAGCCGCTCGTGGTGGCTTCGGTGCACCTCAGCCTCGATGCCGACGAGCGGGAGCGACATGCCGGCCAGATCCTCAAGAGGGTGTCCGGCGGCGGGCCGGTGCTGTTGGCCGGCGACCTGAACGAGGGGGAGACGGGCCGAGCCTGGCGACTGTTCGCCGCACCGCTGCGGTTGATCTCGCCGACCGTTCCGACCTACCCGGCCAGGGCGCCCCGCAAGGTGCTGGACGTCATCTTCGCGTCGCCCGACCTGTGCGTCCTGCCGCACCAGGACGTGGCCCTGGAGCTCGCCGACCTGGTGGCCGCCAGTGACCACCGCCCGACGTGGGTCGACGTCGACCTCGACCCCCAGGTGGTCCCGACGGCGCAGACCGAGACCGGACCCACGGTGCCCGAGTCCACGGTCGAGGAGGCTGAGGCCTCCGCGGCTGACGAGGGTCCGGCGCGCTAGCGGGAGCCTGGGTCCGCCACTCGGTCGGGGGTGTCTGACTCGCCGACCACCCAGGGCGTCAGCGACGTCGTCCGCGGTCCGTTGATCACGCGCACCGAGGGGGCCAAGCCCGCCACGGCCTTGGTCAGGGCCGAGCGCTCGAGGCGGCCGGCGACGCCGATCTGGCGGTAGGGCATCGCCTCCCAGGCCGCCACGGACTCCATGATCCGTCCCCCGATGTCGGGCAGGTGAGCAACCAGCTGCTCGAGCCGGTCGCGCTCCTCGGCAGGGATGCGATGGGGGGCCCGGAGCCGCACCCCGAGGGCACGGTGGCGGTCGACCCCGGTGACATTCACCCGACGCTCCGCGACGGTGAAGAAGACCAGCTCCTGGACGTCGCTCCACGGGATCGCCTGACCGGCACGGCGGTCGGTGCCGGCCAGCCAGACACCGCCGGCACCCACGCCGACGGCGGGCGCCGAGGCCTGTTGGAAGCGGACCCACCCCATGTAGCCGGGGACCACCGCGAAGATTCCCATGATGACGAAACCGGGGAGCGACAGGTGGACCAGGGCCCACACCGCACCCGCCGCGCCGAGGATCGACACCACCATGAGGAACAGGACGTCGATGACCGGACCGGTGACCCCGGTCACCTGACCGCCGCGCGTGATCGACTCGGGGGGCGTCAGGTCGCGGACCCGCATCCAGGTGACCTGGGTCTTCACCGGCTTGATCGGGGGCATGCGCGCGAAGGTAGCGCCAGCGCCGACCTGTTCAGGTCCCAACGGGACTTTTCGGTACGAACGGCTAGACGCGAGCGCCGTTGTCGGGGTCGTCCTCGTCCCGGGCCTGCGGCTGCCGCATCACGAGGAGGACGAAACCCATCACGATCAGTCCGAGGGCTCCGAGCGTCCACCAGTTGCTGACGTTCGGCCGGAACAGCACGAGCCACAGCAGGAGCAGAGGACCGGCCACGAGGCCGACGATGATGCCCCAGAACTGCAGGTCCTCCTGCGGCGGCAGGGGGGCGGTCGGGCCGGGCTCGAAGTGCTCGTCGTCGTCGAGGTCGCGCAGGTCGCGCAGCTCGACCGGGTCCGGTGTGTCCTCGGCGGGTGCCGGCTGCTCAGCTCCGCGCCACACGACGAACGGCCGGGTGGGTGGCGGGTTCACGCTCGGAAGGAGCGGGGGATTGACTCCCGTTGCCGGCTGGCCCGGGACGCCGCCCTCGATCGAGGTGTCGCGGGGTGGGACGGCGTCGCCTGAGACTGAGTCGGAGGACCCGGGGGCGGTGGGGGTGTCGGGCAGTGACGCGACCTCGTCCCAGCGCGCGACGATGTCCGCGAACTCGGCGTCGACGTCGCGGTCGCTCATGAATACCCCTTGGTCTGGATCGAGCAGGATGGCTGGACGAACGCGGTCTAGCTCAGCCGCTCGATGAACTGCACCGACTCCTCAAAGATACGTGGCGCGTCATTGTCGAGGGTAGCCACGTGGTAGCTGTCATGGAGGAGGATCTCGGTGGAGTCCTCGCTGGAAATTCGGGCCAGGATCAGCTCCGAGCTCGACGCGGGCACCACGTGGTCCTCTGGCGAGTGCAGCAGCAGTACCGGCTGGGTCACCTCCGGCAGGTCGCGGATGACGTTCTTCCACGCCGTGAACTGCGAGTGCGCCGCGTGCACGGGCGAGCGGTCGTAGGCCAGCTCCACCACTCCGGGCTTCTTGATGTCGCTGGCGATGGCCGCCGCGCTGGGCATGACGTGCTTGAGGAGGGGAACGAGCCGGACCCGCCAGTCCTCGAACTTCACGGCGGGGTTGACCAGGACCAGTCCCGAGACCCGCGGGCCGTGCTCTTGGGCGAGGGCCAGGGCCAGCGCCCCACCCATCGACAACCCACCGACGAAGACCCGGCCACTGCGTTCGTGGAGCTCGCGGAACGCGGCGTCGACGACGGCATACCAGTCGTCCCAGCGGGTGCGGTTCAGCTCCTGCCACGTCGTCCCGTGTCCGGGCAACCGCGGAACGCGGACGGTGTAGCCGCGCTCGGCGAGGTGCTCGCCCCAGGGACGCATGCCCTGCGGGGTGCCGGTGAAGCCGTGGATCAGCAGCACGCCGGTGTCGGAGCCGTCGTGGGAGTAGGGCTCTGCGCCGGGAAGCAGGGACACGGTGACTCCTGGGGCAGGTGCAGAAAACTGATCTGGGGGTGGCGCGCATTCTCGCACGGGCCGCGACGACGCCTTGAGTACCGTAGAGTTCACGGCGTCACTTCGGGAGGTGTGCTGGTGTTCTATTGGGTGCTCAAGACGGTCGTTCTTGGCCCGATCCTCAAGTTGCTCTTTCGCCCGTGGGTGGAGGGCGAGGAGAACATTCCCGACGACGGTCCAGCCATCTTCGCGAGCAACCACCTGTCGTTCTCGGACTCCATCTTCCTGCCCCTGGTGATCCCGCGCCGGATGACGTTCCTGGCCAAGTCCGACTACTTCACCGGACGAGGCCTCAAGGGGCGCATGACGGCCGCGTTCTTCCGTGGCGTCGGTCAGCTGCCGGTGGATCGTTCCGGCGGTCGCGCCGGTGAGGCGGCCCTGCGCTCGGGCCTGAAGGTGCTGCGCCGCGACGAGCTGCTCGGCATCTACCCCGAGGGCACCCGCAGCCCGGACGGCCGGCTCTACCGTGGCCGCACCGGTGTCGCGCGGATGGCGCTCGAGGGCGGGGTCAAGGTGCTCCCGGTCGCGATGATCGGCACCGACAAGGCCCAGCCGACCGGCACCAAGATCCCCAAGCTGATCCGGATCGGCGTCAAGATCGGCAAGCCGCTGGACTTCTCGCGCTACGAGGGCATGGAGGACGACCGCTTCGTCCTGCGCTCGATCACCGACGAGATCATGTACGAGCTGATGCTGCTGTCCGGCCAGGAGTACGTCGACATGTACGCCACCTCGATGAAGGACCGCATCCTCGCCGCGGCCAAGACCAAGGCGCGCGAGCTCCAGGAGGCCGCCCTGCGCGGCAGCGCTCGCGTCACCGCGCGCGACGACGAGTCGGTCTCGGACGAGGTGCCGCCCGGCGCCCGCGCGGCGAGCTGAGGACCCCTTCGGCGTGGCGCGGCACCTGAGCCTGTCCGCGCGCCGCGCCATCGCGTCACCGCACTCCCAGCCCGAGGTCGTGTCCGCCTTCTGGAAGGGCATCGACGTCTTCCGGCCCATCGCCCTGGCGTATGCCGCGTACTCCTTGGCCGACCGCCCGCACGACCTCGCGCGCCCCGCGCTCGGCTGGGCGGTCCTCGGGGTGCTCGGCCTCTGGACCGTCTTCCTCGTCTTCTACCGGCGCCGCCGGCTGTGGCTGGTCGTCGTCGAGCTGCTGCTCGGTGCGGCCGCGATCATGGCCACCCTGGTGGTCGACACCTCCGCGGCGATCGAGCAGGGCTCGCGCACCCTGCCGACGATCTGGCCCGCGGCAGGTGTCGTGTCGGCAGCCGTGCTGCTGGGCCGCAAGGGCGGCATACCGGCAGCGATCTTCATCGGGATCGTCGACGTGGTCGAGGTCGGGAAACCCACGCCCAACACCGTCAACAACATCGTCCTGCTGTTCCTCATCGGGGCCCTCATCGGCTATGCCTGCGACCTCGCGCGTGAGGGCCACGCCAAGCTGCGCGAGGCCCTGGCGCTCGAGGCCCAGGTGCGCGAGCGCGAGCGGCTGGCCCGCACCGTGCACGACGGGGTGCTGCAGACGCTGGCCTTCATCAACCGTCGGGGCACCCAGCTCGGCGGCGAGGCCGCGCAGCTCGGGGGCATGGCCGCCGACCAGGAACGCCTGCTGCGCGCCCTCGTGAGCGGCACGTCGGCGGCCGACACCGAAGCCACCGTGACCGGCGACCTCGACCTGCGCCAGCAGCTCGGGCGGTTCGCCGGGGGACGCACCCACCTCGTCGCCCCGGCCGACCCGGTGCTCGTGCCACCGCGCGTGGCCGGTGAGCTGGTGGCAGCGGTCGGAGCCGCCCTCGACAACGTCCGGCTGCACGCTGGCGACGACGCCCAGGCCTGGGTGCTCGTCGAGGACGACGGCAGCGAGGTGGCCCTGACCGTGCGTGACAACGGCGTGGGTATGCCGGCCGGTCGCCTCGACGAGGCAGCCGCCGCCGGGCGGATGGGCGCCTCGTCGAGCATCCGCGGCCGGTTGGCCGACCTTGGCGGGACGGCCGAGTACACGGTGCGCGAGGGCGCCGGGGTGACCGTGCGGATGCGGGCGCCGAAGAACGGCGGACGCGACAACCAAGGAGCGAGATGAACGACCAGCAACCCGAGCCCGTGGACGCTGCGCCGGTCAGCGTCGTCGTCGCCGACGACCACCCGATGTGGCGGGACGCGGTCGCGCGCGACCTCGCCGAGGCAGGGATGACCGTGCTGGCCACGGCGGACGACGGACCCGCCGCGGTCAACCGCACCAAGGCCACGCGCCCGGACGTGCTCGTCCTCGACCTCAACCTGCCCGGCATGCGCGGCCACGAGGTGTGCGCCGCGCTGGGGGCCCTCGCCACCCGGGTGCTGGTGCTGTCGGCGTCCGGTGAGCAGCAGGACGTCCTCGAGGCGGTCAAGGCAGGCGCGACCGGCTATCTCGTGAAGTCCGCCTCGCGGGAGGAGATCGTGGCCGCCGTCGAGGCGACAGCCCGCGGGGAGGCGGTGTTCACTCCAGGACTGGCCGGTCTGGTGCTGGGCGAGTTCCGCAGGATGTCGACCCAGCCGAAGGTCGACCCGTCGCGGCCGATCCCCGAGCTCACCGAGCGCGAGACCGAGGTGCTCAAGCTGGTCGCGACCGGCATGTCCTACAAGGAGATCGCCTCCGACCTGTTCATCTCGCACCGCACCGTGCAGAACCACGTGCAGAACACCCTCGGAAAGCTGCAGCTGCACAACCGGATCGCGCTGGTCCGGTTCGCCATCGCCAAGGGCCTGGACACCCCGGAGGCCTAGCGCCCGACGGCGTCCGACGATGTCCGGCACTGTCCGGCTGCTGGGCTCTCCCGAATACGTCATTTGCGCGATGCAGCGTGTGGTTGTGTCGATGCACCCTCGGTAGTGAACCGTAGGAGGCATTGAAGTGGGAGCCATCAACCGAAAGTTCTTCTTCGACCACGTTCGCGTCGCGCTGTTCGACGGGAGCCTCAGGCAGAGCCAGGTCGACGGGCTCGACGGCTTCCTCGATCGGTGGGAGAAGTTCCACAAGACCGACGACCTGCGCTGGTTGGCCTACATGTTGGGCACCACGCACCACGAGACGGACCACAAGATCCAGCCGATCGAGGAGTACGGCAAGGGAAAGGGCCATGCCTACGGCAAACCCGACCCGGTCACCCACCAGAAGTACTACGGCCGCGGTTTCGTCCAGATCACCCACAAGGGCAACTACCAGCGGATGGGCGACATCCTCCATGTCGACCTGGTTCACCACCCCGAGCTCGCCCTGGACTTCGACATCGCCCTGCGGATCATCTTCTTCGGGATGACCAACGGGACCTTCACGGGCAAGCAGCTGTCGGACTACTTCAACCCGAACAAGGGGGACTGGGTGAACGCCCGCAGGATCGTCAACGGCACGGACAAGGCCCAGTCGATTGCCACCCTGTCTCGCAAGTACTACGCGGCGATCTCCTTCACCACCCTCTGACTCGGCACCGTCAGTCGTCCATCGCTTCAGTCGTCCATCGCTTCGATGCCGAGCTCGGCCAGTTCGGCCATGCGCTCGCGCAGGTGCTGGATCATCTCGGGCGCGGGACGCTTCCAGCCCCTGATCTCCTCGATGACCCGCAATGGTTCGGTGGTCCGGTAGGACCGGGTCGGGTTCCCCGGGAAGCGCTTGTCGGTGACGTTCGGGTCGTCCTCAATCGTGCCGGTTGGCTCGACCCGGTAGACCCGGCCGGGCCCCGTCCCGCGAGCGAGCTCTGCAGCCAGGGGCGCGCCGTCGCGCGTAGCCGTCAGGTAGATGTGTTTGGCCTGACGCCCCGAACCGTAGTTCGAGCGCCAGCCGGGCGTGAGCAGCTCACCCGGACCCAGGTCGGCCCTGGTCCCGTGAAAGAAGGGCCCGGGGTCGTCGACCAGGCGCGGCGTCGCAGGTGGATCACGGAGCAGGCTGTCGAGCCGCGCCATGAGGACCGCGACCCGGCTGCGCCCCTTCGGCACCCGCGGATAGCGGGACAGCACGTCGAGGACGACGGGCGTGGCTCGCTTCGCGGCGGCGGTGATGACGTACTCGGCGACCACCGGGTCATCGCCCCGTGCGAGCTCGGCCGCCCGGGCGGCATGGGCGGCCGGCCCCAGGATGTGGCGCGCCTGGGTCGCCTTCGCCAGCGGATGGAGGTATGCCGCCGCCGCGGCATCTCCTGCAGCGCTGGCTGCGTGCCGCGCGGCTTCGGTCGGGGCGTCCCCGGCGGCTCGTCGGGCCTCGGACGCGGCTGTCCGCTGGAGGCGTGAACGCGGCGCCCCCTCTGCGAAGACTCGCGCGGCGTGGATGGCCGCCGCCGGGCGAGGGTCATCTGGACGGGACTTCTGGACGATGACGAGCGCAGGTTCGGCGCACGCCGCGGCATACCCGGCCACCGCCCGCAGCTCGTCCATCGTCAGCTCGAAGTCGCCCGCGCGTGTCTGCATCTCCGGCAGTTTCGCACAGTGCCCCGGGTGGCTGGCGGAGACGTCGTGCGTCGCTGGCAGAGTGTGCCTGCCCGAACGAGGGGCGCTAGCTTGAAGGGGGCATGAACTCCGCGATGTCGCCGTAGGCGCGCATGGCTCTGATTCGTTCGCCGACAAGGTCATAGGCGACGCAGTAGGCGATTCGACCCGTAGCACCCGCGCCACTGCCCTCGATATAGGCAGCGTTCTCGGCGAAGACCAATTGGCGCGTCTGCAGGTCCGGCAGTCGGGCGTGCAGGACGTTGATCGCGTCTTGAACCGCCTCAGGCCCCTGGACGTGAGTGCCGCCCTGGATCGTGGTCCAGACCACGTCGTCGGTGAAGAACTGCGTGAAGCGGCCCGTTTCGAGGGCGTCGAAGTAGGCACTCATGAGGTGTCGGCTCTGGTCGGCAGTCGTCGGTCTCTCTTTCACGAGGTGACCTTGGTGATGCGGTGACCCAACCAGACCGGTCGTGACGGGTCGCCTGATTCGAGGGCGATCCAGACCCCATCGCCGATGGCGGGGACGTCGTTGGTGCCACCCACCGGCAGGCACGCCGCGGCCCACACCCCGTCGTCTGCGCCGAGGGCTGGGACCCGAACGAACAGGCGATGCTGCATGAGCGGATCCGTGTTGTCGAGCACCGTGGCCGGGTAGACCCCGCAGACGGCACGGGATCCTGTGCCCAGATACGCCTCAGTCGCGAGCCGCTCCGAGTGCAGGGTGAGCAGCTCCGCGACGAACGCGAACAGGTCCAGCAGAGCCACACCAGGGTCGCTGTCGGCCTTGTCCGTCCAGTCCCTCAGCCCGGTGCGAGCACGGTGAACGAGGTCCTCGAGTCCTGGCCGCTCAGTACGGCCACGATCGCCGCTCATTGGCTTCGGTGTCTGCTCATGGACGCGATTATCCGCGCGTCGACGGCGACGAGCCATGGGGCCGGAGCGCACCACGGCATACCGTGTCGTTCCGGCGCTCGCTCGCCCACCGTGGACGGTGTTGGCGGAAGGGTGTCGAATTCGTGGAATGTCGTTCGTGGTGTGGGTGGAGGCGGCCACCAGGGCCGCCCGCAACTGAGGAGAACAGTCATGACGCACTACCTGCTGGCCGTGCACGGCCCGGCCGAGATGGACGAGTTCGGCAACTACGGCTCCAAGGAGGAGATGGAGGAGTCGTTCGCTGCGACCGGTGTCTTCAACGACAAGCTGCAGGCCGAGGGCTACTGGGTCTTCGCCGGGGGGCTCGAGCCCGTCTCGACGGCAACCGTCGTCGACGGTCAGGGAGACGCGCCGGTCCTGACCGACGGTCCCTACCTTGAGTCCAAGGAGGTCCTCGGGGGCTTCTGGGTGATCGACGCTCCGGACCTCGACGTGGCGCTCAGGCTTGCCGCAGAGGGATCCAAGGCGTGCAGGGGCAAGGTCGAGGTGCGTCCGTTCGGCGGCATCGCCTGACCCGACCTCGTCCCGGCGCGGGCGCGGCGTCGGCCTCGACGCGACCCGCGCGACCTTGCTGGAGGCCCGAGCCACGGAACGCGACGCGCCGCGTCAGGTCGCACCGGGTGCGCGGGGCGGGCGCGGGGCGCGCTCACCACGCGGCCGCCCCGGTGGCTGCGTCGAAGAACGTATGGCGTGGGCAGGTGGCTCGGCGTAGCGTCGTCGTCGTCCGAGGGGCGGATCCTTCAAGGGGTGAGTGACATGGCAGATCGGCAGGACGGCGCAATGCTCGTGCAGCTGGCGCAGTGGGGTTCGACGATGGGTCTGGAAGAGGCCATGCAGGCCGTGTTGGCTGACGGCTTCGACCCCGAGACAGCCTCGGCACAGGACGTGCTCGTGTCGCGTGTTCTGAACTGGGGAGAAACCATCGGCACACTCACCAAGAACGGACTGATCGACACCGACCTCGTGCTCGACTGGTGGTGGGCAGAAGGCGTCTGGACCCGGGTCGGCCCGGCCGCCTTGAAGTTGCGCGCCAAGCACGGCATTCCTGGGCTGTACGAGAACTTCGAGGCGTTGGCGGCGAAGCAACGCGGCTGACATCGGCGTCCGGGCGAAGCAGGGCAAAAGGCATCGGCGTCGACGCGAGTCCGACCTTCCTCACGACCGCGATCGGCGGATTAGGGTGGGTCGATGGATCGCAAGACCGCTCAGGAGTGGCTCGACCGGTACGTCGATGCGTGGCAGTCCTACGATCGGGACAACGTCTCGGGGCTGTTCAGCGAGGACGTCGTCTACCGCTACCACCCGTCTGACGAGCCGACCGTCGGTCGAGACGAAGTCGTCGCGTCGTGGCTGGGGGAGGGGGCCTCTGGTTACGCCTCGACCCGCGACGCGCCGGACACCTACGAGGCCAAGTACTCGCCGGTCGCGCTGGACGGGGACATCGTGGTGGCTACGGGCACGTCGTCGTACCGAGATGTGCCGGGTGGGCCGTTCGTCCGCGTCTACGACAACTGTTTCGTCATGCGCTTCGACGACGAAGGACGCTGCCGCGAGTTCACCGAGTACTACAACCGCCGTCCGTGATTGGCGCGGCACCGAGGGCTCGGGACCGATCGCGGTGGCGCTCAGGCCGGGGCGGTGGGGCCCACGCCGGGCGAGGTGGGGCTCAAGGCGACCTGGTCGGCTGGAGCGTTCTGGCGACGTGAGAGCAGGATCGCGGGCAATGCGAGCGCGGAGATCGCGGCCCCGACCACGTAGGACGATCCGTACCCCCACAGGTCCGCTGACTTGCCGAGGACCGGCTGGCCCCAGACCCCGCCGCTGGAGCCCATGAGGGAGTCGAACGACAGGATCGTGGCACGCTGTTTGGAGGGGATGAGGCCGTTCAGGTAGGTCTGGCGGATCGGCATCGACGCCGCGTAGAGCAGACCCCACACGCTCACGAGCGTGATCACGACCCAGAAGCTCTGCAGCAGCCCGATCAGCGCGAGCGCCAGCGTCGCCAGGGCCGAGATCGCGGCCAAGGCGCTCGTCCGGCGGTGCACGAGGTGACGCAGCCGGGGAGCGAGCAGACCTCCGAGGATCTGGGCGCCTGCGACGATCGCCGCTGCGAGACCGGCGATCTGGTACGCATGGGGGTCGCCGTAGAGCTCCAGCAGGTAGGGCTGCAGCGCGTAGAAGGCGTAGATGGCCACGCCACCGGTGAACAGCGACTCGACCATCAACCACTTGACTGCGGGCACCCGCCACCCGAGGTCCACCGAGGTCGCGACGATGTGTCGCATCTCGGCGAGCGGACGACCTCGCGGGTCAGGGGTGAAGCCGATGTCATGCATCACGACGGACGCGAACAGGAACATCGCCGCCAGGATCGCGGCGCGCAGCACGAAGGGGACACCGATCGACGTGTGCTGGGCGATGACACCCCCGCCGAGCGAGCCGACGAGCATCGCGGCCCCTCCCACCACCTGACCTCGACCGAACACCGACTCGACGGTGCCAGTGAAGTTGACCGCTGCTAGGGCGTCGATGAGCCAGGCCTCGACAGCGCCCGAGAAGAAGGTGAAGCCCAGTCCGAGCCCGATGGACACCAGGGCCCACAGCCAGAAGGCCGAGTGCCAGTGCCAGAGCCCCACGTAGGCCAGGGTGGCCACGCTGAGCGTGACCGTGCCCAGCAGGTATGACGCGCGGCGACCGATCGTGTCGGCGACCACCCCGGTGGGCACCTCGAAGATCACCATGCCCGCGGTGAAGAAGGCGTTCGCCGCGAAGGCCTCGAGGTTCGACAGACCGGCGTCGAGCAGGAAGATCGTGTTGATGCCCCAGATCAGGGCCTGGGCAAGGGTGTTGCCGAGCAGCAGCATCAGGTAGGTCCGCACGACCCCGCTTGGCGTCGTGACGGGAGAGGCATTCGACACGAAACCACTTAACCGCGTCACGGGGTGGACGTCGATAGGCGGCGGTTCCCGCGCCGTGCGGGCCACGTCGATGCCGGCGGTGTCCGGGCAGCCGTCGGCGAAGGTGCATAGAGTGCGCGATCATGAGCGAGCGGGCGTTGGTCCTCGGTGGAGGCGGATCGGCAGGCAACGCGTGGCTCATCGGCGTCAGTGCCGGCCTGCTGGACGCCGGGTTGGATGTGACCCAAGCCGACCTGATCATCGGGACGTCGGCAGGATCGACCGCCGCGGCCCAGCTAACCAGCGCGAGCCCGACCGAACTGCTGGCCGAGATTCTTGGCGCTGCGCCCCAGCCTCGGAATGCTCCGGTGGAATCCGGCCGTGCACGCGATCGCGCTGGGCCGATGGTCGACCACCTGGAGAGAACGAACCGAATCATCGCCGCCGCAGCGGACCCAGCCGACATGCGCCGCCGAATGGGTGCGGCGGCGCTCGAAATGGATGCGGCGTCGGACGGCTCCGGGCAGGCGCGGTGGCGCGCCACAGTCGCATCCCGGCTGCCCAGCCAGCACTGGCCAGAACGAACGGTGCTCATCACGGCGGTCGATGCCCCTACCGGTGAACCGGTCGTGTTCGACCGCCACGGCGCTGTCGACCTGGTGGACGCCGTGGCGGCAAGCACTGCCAGCGGCGCGGCATACAGGATCGGCAACAGCCGTTACATCGACGGCGGCTACCGTCGCAACGAGAACGCCGACCTCGCAGCCGGATACGGGCGGGTGCTCGTGCTGTCTCCACTGGGCGGCCGAACACGGCACCCGTTGGACTGGGGGATGCACCTTGCAGCGCAGGTCGACGAACTCCGCGCCGGCGGCAGCAGAGTCGAGACGATCCTGCCGGATAGCCACTCTCTCAACGCATTTGGCACGAATCTGATGGACCTATCGACGCGTCCGCCCGCGGCTCGAGCAGGGTACGAGCAAGGCAGAGGCCTTGCCGAGCAGCTCATCGAGTTCTGGCGCTGACGCCAAACTGCGAGCCTCAACGCGAGGTCGGCTCTTGCGGCGTGTGGCGCGCTGGCCGCACCCAGCGGCGAACTGCCAGAGCGGCGAGGGCACCAAGGCCGAGCAGGACTCCAGTGACAATTCCGTTGAACACCATGGCAATGAGGAAGTTGATCGGCATCGGGAAGATGGGCTCGCCGCCTGAAGGCACCCAGTTGGTGAGCAGAAATTGGGTGGCTGTCAGCACGAGCGCGCCGTAGAGGGCACAACGAACGAGACTCGAGGCGCGCCTCGTCCAACCGATGGCAAACCCGAACAGGACCGTGGCCACCGCGACGGTGGCCGTGAGCCCTGCCGCCAGACGATAGGCGGAGTCTGGCGGCTCAGGGGCAGTGAGAAACATCGGCGCTTGGGTGGCGGCCAGCGCAAGAAGCCACGCGACCAGCCCAGCAAGAAGGTATTTGTTCCAAGGCTGGGGCATCACCCGATGGATCAGACTCGGGAACTCTTTCATGCTGTCTCCTGCCCGGTCTCTCCTGTCCCGCAACGGGTTCTACGCCCTGACTATCCCGCCACGCTCAAGGCGTGTCATCACCCTCAGGGTCCGAGGGCATCGTTCGGTTGGACCACGGTTGTGGACCGCAGGACGACGTCCTGTGTCCGTCCGCGTCGTGTCGGCGGCCGCATGAAATGATCGGAGGGACCAGACAGGACAAAGGGGGTTCGACTTCGATGCAGATGAAGCTGGAATTGATCCCGCTCCCGGTTGCGGACGTGGACCGAGCCATTGCCTTCTATGCCGACATGCTCGGCTGGAACAAGGACGTTGACGTGCAGCCCAGCGAGGGCGTGCGGATCGTCCAGTTCACACCAGAGGGCTCGGGTTGTTCGGTCGGTTTCGGAACGGGGTTGGAGGTGTACGCGGGGGAGCCCGGCAGTATCAGAGGCGTGCACTTGGTTGTCGAGGACATCACCGAGGCGCGTGCCGAGCTCGTCCGCCGAGGTGTGGCGGTCGGCGACATCCACGACTTCGGGGGCGGCGTCAAAGGAGCCGACTTCTCCGATCCTGACGGCAACACCTTCGAGCTGCAGGAGATGGCCTGGCGCACGGGCGCGAACTACTAGGGGCCTGCTGACTCTTGAGAGACTGGTCGTATGACGGGACCTGATCGTGACCGGGACACCGAAGGCCGCGCTCGCCAGGCAAGGCCTCGCGACGCCTTGGGCCGACCGTTGCCGTATGGCGCTGAGGGGGTCGAGCCGGTGTCGGAGGAACCCCTGCCTCCCCAAGAGACACTGGAGACAGCTCGAGAACTCGTGGAAGCAGGCCGTCCGTTCTCCGCCCACGAGGTGCTGGAGGCGCGGTGGAAGGCCGGACCGATCGAGGAACGAGACCTGTGGCAGGGGCTTGCGCAGGTCTGTGTTGCCATGACCCATGCGGCCCGCGGAAATCAGGTTGGGGCCGATCGACTGTTCGAACGAGCTGCGGCGCGGTTGGCCGCATTCGCTGCGACCGGACGCGAGGCCTACGGCCTTGATCTGGATGCAGTCGTCGAGCAGGCGCGAAGTCACGTCGGAAAGCTGTAAGCGCAAGCCCGGATCGCGGCGCCATACCGCAATGCGTATCGGACTCAAGGGGATGTGCTTTCTCTGGCGACCGGCGGAAGCGGCACCGCCCGTCTCTAGGTCGGGGTCTCCGCGTGGTCCCGCTCGATGATGTGCTGCAGTTCGCTGGGAAACACGACCGTTCCGCAGGACGGGCATGGCTCTTGAATGGCATCCAGATTTCCCAGCGCTCCGGCTAGGTCGGTGCGACCGCGGAACGCGGCCACCGCGGCAAGGAGGTAGCGCAGGTTGTGGTCGATGGGGCTGTCCGTGAGCCGGTCCAGCGCCAAGGCCAAGGCCTGGGCTTGCGCCCGGTTGTATGCCGGCTCGAGGTCTTCAGGGACTTGGTCCGTGTGCGTTGCGATCAGTCCCAGCACGATCAGGTACTCAAGGCCCGCCTGGCGTGGGACTCCCTCCGCGAAGGTGACCAGATAGGGCGCGGCTGCGAAAGCCGCGTCGTAGGTCCTGTCCTCTGAGCAGAGTTCGGGCCACAGTTCCCTGAAGACGTCCAGCCGTGACGGAGTGGATTCGAGAGCCCGGAGCGTGTCACGCACGCTGCTTCCGGTGCGACCCATCCGAGTGCTCAGTTCATCCCAGCGCGAGCTGTCCAACGGCAGCTGTTTGTCCATGAGGAGCAGTGTGCCGCCCGACGAGCGAGCAAGGGCCTGTTGCGGGTCCCGGGGGCCTGTGAAGCCGCCCTCTCGTGGCGATGCGACGCACTGGATGTCCATGACAGGCGCCGTTGCCCGGGGCGCGTTGCCGACGATCCGACTGGTTGAGTCCTACGCTGATGAGGTGACGGTGAGCAGGACCCGCAAGGCTCGGGCGACCATCCGACGGAAACGGCGAATGAGCCTTGTCAGTCACGATCTGACCGACGCCCAGTGGACGACGCTGCAGGCCATGTGGGGAGGGTGCGCATACTGCGGCGCCACCGGTGAGTCACTTCAGCGTGACTGCGTGCTGCCGATATCTCGCGGTGGGCGATACACGCTCGACAATGTGGTGCCAGCGTGCCGGTCGTGCAATACGAGCAAGTGCAACACCGAGGTCACCGGCTGGCTTCGACGGAAGCGGATGGATGAGCGAGCTTTCCTGGCACGCCACGTCGAAATCCGAACCGAGCTCGAGCTTCGGTTCGCGGCGCCCTCGGAGGGAGCGCCGGCGCCAGGTCTCTGATGCATACATGTCGAACGAAAAGCGCGCAGGCTGGTGGCTACAGGTCCTTGACCGCCCGGATCGCGGCGACGGTGCGCGGGAATCCGACGTAGGGGAAGCAGTGGACCAGGGCGGCGACCACTTCGGTCTTGGTGTTGCCGGTTTGGAGGCAGGCACGGCCGTGGGGGCCGAGCTGAGCGGCGGTGTCGCCGATGGTGGCTAGCGCGCAGAGCACCAGCAGCTCGCGCTGGGCCAGCGGGAGTCCGTCTCGGGTATAGAAGTCGCCGAAGCAGAACTCGGTGAGGAACTGGGGAAGTGCCGTGTTGAACGGTTCGGGCAGATCGGCCAGGTTGTCCTTGATCTCGTTGCCGTACAGAGGTGCCTGGACGGCGAGGCCTTTGCTGTACCGCTCGGCCTCGATGACGGTGCTCTGCTCCGGCAGCGGTAGCGGGATCCCTCTGGCGCGGAAGACCTCGTTGATCGTCGCGACCGCGTTGAGGGTGCGGGGGAAACCGATGAACGGTGCCAGCTGGTAGATGGCCTCGCGGATGGCCACGGGCTCGACACCGACGTTGAGCGCGGCGCCCGTGTGGGACTTCAGCTGCGGCAAGCTTTGCAGGCAGGCCAACACGGTCACGGTGATGAGCTCACGGGTTTGGTCGTCCAGCACACCGGTGTCGAAGACGTCTCCGAAGATGAACCCGCGCAGGATGCGCATCAGCTCCGGATCGTCGTCCGGCGCAGCCACGTCACGTGGCCCGAACAGGCGCTCATACGTCGCCTCGGCATGCGCCTGACGTTCGGAGACATCAGAGCCTTGGACGTCGTCAGCCATGTGGGCACTGTCGCTTCCACTCTCACGCCCGTCAAGTTCCGGCAGGAGTGCGCATCGCCACCAGGGGATGCGACCCGTTCGTAGGGTCGTCGCTTTCGAAAGCACGCGACCGACCCAAGCGGCAGTCGGTCGGCGGCGCCGCCAAACAGGCGGATGTCACACCCTGTTGTTTCGGTCTTCAGGCTCGTTCACGTCGTCCGGACGGTTTCGCTTTGCTGTGTGGCTGCCCATGAGGCGAGCAGTGCGAGGGCTTGGGCGGTGGGGGATGCGGGTTCGGCGGTGAAGATGGTCATGCTGAGGCCGGGTTCGGACCTGAGGTCCATGGTTTCGTAGGCGAGGTCGAGTTGGCCGACGACGTGGTGGTGGTAGTGCTTGGTGCCGCCGGCGTGGGTGCGGACGTTGTGGGCTCCCCATCGGCGGCGGAACTCGTCGCTGCGGGTGGACAGCTCGCCCACGAGGTCTTGGAGGGCTTTGTCGTGCGGGTCTTGGCCGGCGGCGGTGCGCAGGTTGGCGACGGTGATGTCGGCGGTGTAGTCCCAGTCGGGGTAGAGCCGGTGCGAGGCGGCGTCGAGGAAGGCGAACCTGGCCAGGTTGGGCGGACGGGTCGTGTCGGCGTACACGTCGGCGTACAGCGCGCGCCCGAGGTGGTTGGCGGCAAGTAGGTCGGACCTGTTGTTCCCGACTATTGCCGGCCCGATGGTGATCGAGTCAAGCGCCCATTGCAGGCTCGGGGGCGGCGCCCACTGCGCGGGGTTGCGTCGGCGGGGGCGCATGGCCGCCGCGGTGCCGTCGGCGGCTTGGGCCAGGAGGAAGAGGTGGCGGCGTTCGGCGTCGTCGAGCTGCAGGGCCCGGCCGATCGCGTCGAGGACACCCGCCGATACGCCGCCCAGTGCGCCGCGTTCGAGCTTGGCGTAGTACTCCACGCTCATCCCAGCCAAGGCTGCCACCTCGCTGCGGCGCAGTCCGGGGACCCGGCGCTGCCCCGCTTGGGGGACCCCAGCCTGCGCGGGAGTGACCTTGGCTCGTCGCGAGGTCAGGAACTCGCGGACTTCGGCTCGGTTGTCCACGTGGACCACGGTACGACCGCGATCGGCGATCAGGGATGCCCTGTCAGTACACCCATCATCAGTGACTTTTCCAGGCGGCGCGGTGACGGTGTCCTTGCAGCATGAACCTTGCACCCCGACTCCGGCCCCGCCTCTGGGCGGGCGCAGCATTGGTCCCCGCGTCCGTCGTTGCGGTGCTGGCGTGCTGGTTGCTGGCTGGCCCTGTTGGCCCCGGCTCGACGCTGCTGCCCGCTGACCAGGCCTCTGCCACCGTCGCACGCGCCGGCGTGGCCCCGGCTGTGGGGAGCGTCCTGCTTCGCGTCCCCGACGGACTGGCGACGGTCACCCTTGATGACAGTCCGGCGGCGCGGGCGTTTGCCGCGAGGTTGCCGCTGCGGGTGTCCTTGGACGACCCGATGGGTCAGGCGAAGTCCGGGCAGCTGCCGTCGCCGATCGACGTCACCGGCGCAGCGCGCGTGTTCGACCCGAGCGTGGGCGTTCTGTACTACTGGGCGCCGAGCCATACGGTCGCGGTCTTCTATGACGACCTGGGTCAGTCCGTCCCCGCGCCTGGCTTGGTCCGGCTCGGAGTCGTGGTCAGCGGGCTCTCCGCGATCAGTACGTCGGGCAACGACTTCTCCGTCCGGATCGAGCCGGCTGCCGGCACCGTCACGCTGATGGGGTCCTGAACGTGGAGACCACCCCACCCCTTGTCGGCCCGGGACGCGCGATGTCGTCGGGGGCAGCCGCGGTGACCCGTGGTGTTCCGGTGATCCTGGCGCTGCTCACGGTCTTGGGCCCGGCGTCCATGGATCTCTACCTGCCGGTTCTGCCCGCTCTGGCGCGGGATCTGGGCTCGAGCACGTCGTCCGCGCAGCTGACCATGACCACCTGCCTGCTCGGGTTGGCGCTCGGCCAGGTGCTCGCGGGACCGGTCTCTGACCGCTACGGTCGCCGTCGCCCGTTGATTCTCGGCCTGGTCATCTTCGTCATCGCGTCGGCGTTGTGTGCGTTCAGCACCTCCGTCGCCGTTCTCATCGCCCTGCGTCTCGTCCAGGGTTTGGCCGGCGCGGTCGGCCTCGTGATCGCCCAAGCTGCGGGACGCGACATCTACGAGGGGCGGCAGCTGACGCGCTACTACGGTCGCATCGTCGTGCTGTCCGGGCTGGCTGCGATCGTCGCGCCGGTGATCGGAGGGCCGCTGGCGACGGTGCTCGACTGGCGAGGCTTCTTCGTCGTTCTTGCCGCGATCGGCGGGGTCGTCCTGCTCTCGGTCGTCTTCGGGTTCCGGGAGACACTGCCCGTCGGCCATCGGGTGAGTGGGGGCGCTCGGAGCACCGGCGGACACGTCCGGACCCTCGCTGGGGATCGCCTCTTCCTCGGTGCGATGCTCGCCAGCGCCTTCACCTCCGCTGCCTACTTCGCCTATCTCGCGGGGGCGTCGTTCGTCCTGCAGGACATCTACGCCCTGTCCCCGGCCGCCTACTCCCTGGTGTTCGGTCTCAATGCCGCAGGATTCGCGCTGTTCGGATTTCTGGGCGGACGCGCTGCGGAACGCTGGTCGGAGAGGCTGGCGCTCATCCTCGGTCTCGGGGTCATCGCCGTGGGCGCGGGCGGCCTCCTGGCAACGGCGCTGATCCATCTGCCGTTGCCGTTCGCGGTCGTGTCGTTCTTCGCCATTGCGGCCGGTGCCGCTGCGGTCTCGCCACCGGCGACATCGCTGGCCCTGGCCGACTATCCACAGTTCGCCGGCACCGCGTCTTCCATCCTCGGCGTGACCCGATTCGCGGCGGGCGCTCTCACCGCCCCCCTGGTGGGCCTGGGCGGATCGATGACGATGGTCCCCCTCGGCATCGTCACGGTAGCCAGCACGACCCTTGCTGCGACGGCATACGTCTGGTTCGTTCGCAGACCGCAGCTATCGCTACGTGTCGCCCGCCGATCCGCGCAGGCACGGTGATTGGCCGAAGACCGGGTTCTCGCCGCGCAAGACGCAGTTGTCCCTGTTCGGCCTCAAGGATCTGCCCGAGGGCGCCGCGTTGCTGCCGTCGCTGGGGACGTACACGGAAGGCGCGGGCTGCGTCTATGTCAAGACGCTCAGCGACATCGATCTTGACGTTCTGCGCCAGTTGATCGCGATTGCCTGGTCTCGGCCAGACGACCCGACGTCGACGGCGTGAGGACGGCCTGGCAGGACGACTTGGCCGCCGACAGGCTGGCCAAGCGTCAGGGTTTCCCGCCTTCCCCGCCTTCCTCCTCCTCGCTCCCGGTCCAGTCCGGGTCCTTCTCCGGCGGGTCGGTTGGCTCCACAGGCGGGTCTTCGAGTTCGGGGATGCGCGCGGCGCCGAGTAGCTTGTTGACGTTGAAGTTGGCGGGCGTCTCGATCAGCCTCCACGGGTTGGAGACCGACTTGTTGATCTCCGGCAGGAGGGTGTGAAGGCTGGTGTCCCTCGTCACCGCCTCCATCTCGAGCCCCATGCACGCTCCGTACTGCCACAACGCGGCACACAGGTTCTGTAGCCGGGCGTTCGTACTGGCGTTGGACAGGTTGAGCTCGGTCACGAGCTGTTGCAGCCGCACGGTGGCATAGAACGCTTTCGCTCCACTGTTGGCCATCGCGTCAGTGATCTCGCCGTAGCCCTGCGCCTGGACGGCGCCGTCCCGGAGATCCACCCAGCCCCGCAGACCGTCCTGGACCAGCGCCATCTGAGCGGCGATGTCATCCCACTGGGCCTGAGGGATGTTGGTGTCGTTCATCATGGCCACGGACGCCGCATCCCACTCCAGGTTCCAGAAGCGCATCGTCTCGATATAGGGCGGATTGAGGAACTCGCGCAGCAGCACGGGCGAGATGACCAAGCCCTTCGGGATCGTCTTGAACACCGCCTTCGCGTTCCGGTTCTGGAAGGGAAAGCTGGACGAGCTGCTGGAACTGCTCGAGCCACTGGTACTGCTAGAGCTACTGGAACTACTCGAGCTGCTCGAACTGCCTGTGCCGGTGGGTTGGCTGCTCATCGCAACGACACCTTTCCCGTGGCGAACTCAACATCGCAGGCGAAGTTCGCCCCGACGACGCGCGGGACTGCCAGGTAGCAGCCCGAGGGCAGCATGTACTGCCCCTGGAATGGTCGGTGCAGGTCGAAAGAGGTCATCTTCGCCTTGCCGGTGGCGCCTACCATCATGCCGAGGAAGACGGCATACGAGCCGATCTTCATGAGCTTGCCGAACGTTGGCCCGTCCAGCCAGAAGATCCCGACCAAAGTGGCCTCCACCCGGCCCGCGAGAACGGCTGCCTTGGGTGCGGCCTTCGCCGATCCGGCGGCCAGGAACGAGGCCGCTGAGGTGATTGGCATCGCACTGGTGGCCCTCGGCGGAAGAGTGGTGAGGTTGTACTTGGTGTCGACCAGGTCGGCAGGGATCTGGTAGCCGCCCAGGTCGGATACGCGGAGGGCGAGGTACTGCTCGGACACCTCGGCCGAGGGGCTGTGCGACGGCTTCGACTGGACCTCGAAGTCCTGGTAGGACCGGCTGCTGGACTGGCTCGTGCCCACGCCCAGAGTCGCCGTCAGGGTGTCCCCGAAGAAGCCGAGTGAACCCGACGTCGAGGAGCCCGATGACGACGAACCCGACACCGCGGAACCGTCGGGCGTCGACGTGTCCATGACAAAGGGCGACGTGTGCGACGGCGCGAGGGTCAGCGGACCCACAGGCGGAGGCCCGCTCGCCGGGACGACGGCATCGAAGGTCATCTTCACGTCGAGCGCGTGGGTGTAGAACCCGCGGTTGGCCGGTTCGTCCCGGATCATGGTGCCGGGGGTGAAGGTCGACCCGGCCAGGTCCGCCACGACGTAGCACTCCTCACCCTTGCTGGGGTTCGTCACATCGGCCGGCTGAATGTACCCGGCGACCGTCAGGACCAGGTGCAGGTCGGCGGTCTGTGTCCCGCCCGGGAACGGGCTGTCGTTCGGTGCGATCGGCAAAGTGAAGTCGTTCGGGTACCGCAGGGTTTCAGGGCCCCAAGCTCGCTGGGCTGCCGAGGTCAACGCCATGACGTACTTCCCTTCGGAGGAGTCAGACTCGCGAGCGGCCAGGGCCCCCACGGGCCCGTCCAGGTATGCCGCACGGTGGACGCCGTCTGCGCGGCACCGCAGCCCGGCAGGGGGAACCTGACGCCGGGTTGCCACTTGGTTGCCGGAACCAGTATTTGCCCACGATCGGCCACGTCGGAACCGTCATGTTACGTATGCACCCAGCGGCCCTCGTTTGTTCTTCGTGTCGAGAGCAAGTCGTGGGCCAAACTTCGTCAGGTATGCCGCGCTGCGCCGCCTCAGCGCGCGAGGTCGGCGCTGCCGCGGGGCACCCGGTGACGTCCCTGCTCGGGTCGCGGGGGAGCGGTGCGTGCCGACGTGAGCGGCGAGGGCAGGAGGGCGCCGACGGTGAGCCCCGCGAGACCTGCCAGGTACTCGTTCACCTGCTGGCCACGCACCGACAGGTAGATCACTGCTCCCAGCGTCGCCAGGGCTGCCACGACCATCGCCAGGCTCGAGACCCGGGCTGTGAATTCGTCACGCATGACGACCTCCAACTTTGGGCTGGGCAGGTCGCCCAAACCCTTGTCCTCAAAGAGGAAGCAGCCGGGTTGCTGATACGTCGGGCGGCTTTCGGTGTTCCACCATGGTTCGACTCTCGCCCCGATTCCGAACCATCAATCCCTTACGTTCGAGCGCGATCTACAGCAGTTGCAGGAGATATGCCCTGTCTGTGCGTGCCAACATCGTTATGGGTGTACTTGTTGGTCGAGTCTCCCCGCGCAAGATGAGCAGGCGCGAGCGCATTGAAGCGGGGGGCACACATGAGCGAGGCTCCGACAGCCGGCCTATCTCCATCCGTCCAGAGAGCGCTGGACTGGGCAAGCGCGGTGGCTCGCGTCCGCGAACGGACACCTGCGGGCGACCCTGATCCACTCGCGACCCCGAGCGACCTGTTCGTCGGCGCGATGTTGGCTCACGCAGACGCCGACGGAGAGGTCCGGGTGCTGCTGACCCACTTCGGCCTCACCGCGCGTGACATCGTCGGCGAGCAGTACGCGCGCGTGACACCTGCAAATCTCTCTGCCGTCGCTGCAACGGTGGCCGTGGGTCGACCGGTTCCGAGCGGTCCGATCGGTGGCATCGTCGACTGGGCACAGGGGCACAGCGGCGGCGATGCTCAGTTGCTCCATCTCCTCGGTGGGATGCTGTTCTCCCAGACAGAGCTGATGACGAGCTTCGAGTCGGCCTTCACCTACATCGGGGAGAGCCGACAGGCCGTCGCCTCGTCGTACGAGTCCTGGCTCTCCACTCGACCTCAGGACGGGGACCGCAGCGCCGGCGCGTCCCTGCGGGAATGGCTGCAGAGGAACAACCCGCGTGCTCCGGTCAACGTCGCGGGGTTCTCGACCGATGACATCTCGAGCCCGGACATGCCGCAACAAGACCTGGTGGGAATCTCACCGGAGGCGAACGCCCTGGCCTATCTCGTCGCCTCGCGTGATCTGGCGCCACCGCTCGCCGTTGGCCTGTTCGGCGACTGGGGGAGCGGAAAGAGCTTCTTGATGCGAGACGTGCGCAATCGCGTCGGGGGCTTGGTGGCGTTGAGCGAGGGACAACCACAGCACGAAGCAGCCATTTGGAAGAACATCCAGCACATCGAGTTCAACGCCTGGGAGTACGTGCAAGGCGATCTCTGGGCAGGGTTGCTCGAGAAGATCTTCCAGAAGCTCGGCACGGCTCTCCAGACGCGCACGCTCGTCGAAGAACGGCAGGAGCCGGTCCGGACGCGATGGACTGAGCAGCTCGTCGTGGTCGAGAGCGCCAAACACGCCAAGGAGGAGCTCGGGATCCAGGTTGAGGCCGCGGCGATTGACGTGACCAACGCCAGCGCAGCTCTCACTCAGCGAAAGGAGGAGGCGGGCCAGCTGGAGGGGACCGTGCCAGAGGCCACCAGGATCGCCGCTGCCACAGTGCTCAGCGAACTTTGGTCCGATGAGCGGGTAAAGGAGCTCGGAACCAACGCGGACGGGCTGCTCACCGCTCTCGACGAGGCATGGGAGGAGGTGCGTCAGGGCAAAGCACTCCTGGGTCCCTACTGGAAGGACTGGCGCCGCGTCGCCCTATTGTCCGCAGCGGTCGCGGTGGTGCCATTGGTGACTTGGCTGGCCGAGTGGCTCACGGGTATCGGTGAGGTGACCTCAGGGCTCGCCGGTCTGGCCGCGGGGGTGCCCGTGCTCATCGCCTGGCTGCGGCTCTTCACGAGCTGGAGCCAGAAGCAGCGGCTCTCGATCGCGAAGGCCCAGGAGCAGGTGCGAGCGACGCATCAGGCACCCGTTGCCGAGGCACAGCGCGAATTGGCCCTGGCGCAAGCCCGACATGCCGAGATGGTGAAGGCACTGTCGGATCAGACCGCCACCGTGGCCCAGGAGAAGCAGCGAGCACTCGAGCTCGAGGCAGAACTCACAGCCCTGACCCCTGGGCGGGTGTTCACTGAGTTCGCAGACAAGCGAAGCACCGACTACCGGGCACAGCTCGGCTTCCTCGGGACTGTCCGGGCTGATCTGAGGACGATCGAAACCGAGATCACCAAGAACAACCAGAACGCCGTTGCGCCGGCCCCCGATGGGCAGCCTTCACACAACGTGCAGATCCCCAACCGGATCGTGCTCTACATCGATGATCTTGACCGATGCCCACCCGCGAAGGTCGTCCAGGTCCTGGAGGCGGTGCATTTGTTGCTGGCCTTCCCGTTGTTCGTCGTCTTCGTCGCAGTCGACTCGCGTTGGCTCTCCTCGGCGCTCCTGGAGCAACTTCATGCTCTGCGGGCTCAGGACAAGAAGACCTCTTCGAATGGGCTCCCCACGGCACGCGACTACCTGGAGAAGATCTTCCAGCTCCCGTTCTGGGTGCAGCCTCTGTCTGGGGATGATCGCCGAAACATCGTGTCCGGCCTACTCGCACCAACAGTGCGGGGGGATTCCACCGAAGGCGGCAACATTGCGCCCGGCGAGCTGACCGTCGACAAATCACGGTCTGAAGCCCTTGACGCGATGATCGGCCAGAGCGGCACCGGCCTCAGGCTCGAAACGAGCTCGTTGGCCTTGACTCCCACCGAGCTGGAGTTCGTCGCCAGTCTCGGTCCACTCCTCGGTGAAACACCTCGGCGCATCAAGCGCTTCGTGAACACCGTGCAATTCGTGCTCTCGGTGCGGCCGCCCCTCTCAGGCGACGGCCCGCACTCACCTCGACTGGCCGCCGCCCTGTTCGCAGCCATCCATGAAGGCACGCCCGGCATTGCGCGTGAGTTCTTCAAGGAGTCCAAAGAGAACGAGCCGTTGGACGTCGCGGTCAAGGCGCTGAGCGCCGATGATGCCGAGCGTGTCCGGCTGTCGGCGTGGCTGGACCAGCCCGCCAATCAGCACTGGAGGCAAGTGACGCCACACATCATTGGTGAGCGATGCCAGATGGTGCAGCGGCTCAGCTTCGACCGTCCCACACAGTGACCCCAGGGGCGGAGCTGCCTGAGCGGACTCCACCCGTCAGCAGGTTCCTCACCGTGGGTTCGTAGGCTATGCAGGGTGAAGGGGTCACTGCTGGTCGCCGGGACGACTTCTGATGCGGGCAAAAGCGTTGTGACCACTGGGCTTTGCCGGCTGCTGGCCCGCCGCGGGGTTAGCGTTGCTCCCTTCAAGGCCCAGAACATGTCGAACAACTCGATGGTCGTCGCCGGCCCCGACGGCCTGGGCGCCGAGATCGGACGCGCCCAGTGGATCCAGGCCGTTGCTGCCGGGGCCACCCCCGAAGTGGCGATGAACCCCGTCCTGCTCAAACCGGGGAGTGACCGGCGCAGCCACGTCGTCCTCAACGGGCTCCCTGCCGGCTCGATCTCCTCGGCCGAGTTCGCAGGGTCGCGAAGTTTGCTCGCGAAGGCGGCCTTCGCGGCATACGACGACCTGGTGAGCCGTTTCGACGTCGTGATCTGCGAAGGCGCTGGAAGCCCCACCGAGATCAACCTGCGCGAGCACGACTACATCAACATGGGACTGGCGCAGCATGCCGACATCCCCGTGATCGTCGTTGGAGACATCGACCGAGGCGGGCTGTATGCCGCGTTGCATGGCACCGTGGCGCTGCTGCAGCCAGCGGACCAGCGACTTGTGGCTGGGTTCGTGGTGAACAAGTTCCGCGGGGACGAGACCCTGCTCGAACCGGCCAACCGCGAGATCGAACGCATCACCGGTCGCGCGGTGCTCGGGGTGATCCCCTGGAGCAAGGCCGTTTGGCTGGACTCAGAGGATGGCCTCGACCTCGCCGGACGAGGAGCCGAGGCGGAGAACCCCTTGGTCGTCGCGGTGGTGAGGTTCCCGCGGATCAGCAACTTCACCGACCTGGACGCCCTCGGCCTGGAACCCCACGTCGACGTGAGGTTCGCCTCCCGGCCCCAGGACCTCGCCGACGCCGACCTCGTCGTGCTCCCGGGGACCCGATCGACCATCGCGGACCTAGCCTGGCTGCGGCGTCGCGGCCTTGACCGCGCCGTGGTCACCCATGCCGCCGCCGGACGCCCCGTGCTCGGCATCTGTGGCGGGTTCCAGATGCTTGGACGCACGATCAGTGACCCGGATGGTGTCGAGGGCCCGGCCGGGACGGTGGCCGAGGGGCTGGGGCTGCTCGACACCACGACCACGTTTGCGCGCGAGAAGGTCTTGCGCCTCTCGCACGGAACGGCTTTGGGGGCAACGGTATCCGGCTACGAGATCCACCACGGGGTGACCACCATCGGCGCGGAGGAGGAGTTCTTCGGCGGAGCCCGCCGCCGGCACGTGCTCGGGACGATGGTGCACGGCAGCTTGGAGTCCGATGAGTTCCGGCGCCGGATCCTGGACGAGGTGGCTGCGTCGGTGGGGCGCACGTATGCCGCCAGTGGAGTCAGCTTCGCGGCGGCCCGACAGGCGCGGCTCGACTTGCTGGCCGACCTGTTTGAGACGTGCGTCGACATGGACGCCGTCGACGCACTGATCAACAACGGAGCACCGTCCGGGCTACCGATTCTGCCGCCCGGGGAATCTCGATGACCTGCGCCTTTGTGGACTTCGCCGAGTAGTTCCTTGTTTGGCGGGAGTCTTGCCCTTCGATGAAGGATCGCGCCTCCGGACCCTGGGCCGGACTAGTCCGATCGCGCGATGACCGTCCGTGGGTCCGCTGGAATACTCCCCGCAGGAGCGCTGGTTCGTCACTGCGGCACGGAGGTGCCTTATGCACAAGTTCGTGCCGGCTGCCGCGAGCGCTGCGGTTGTCCTTTCTCTCGCCACCGTCCCGATTCCCAGCGCCCAAGCCCATAGCGAACACACATGGCGTGGGTTCGTCACCGCGGAGCAGCACGTCAGGACCGAGTTCCCGGGCGGTTCGTGGAGCTCGATCGACATGTCGTTGCGGTTCGAGTCCGAGAGCGATCTTGCGGACCCGACACAGACCACGATGACGTTCTCTTACCACCGGCGGCAGTTCCTCCCTGCCATCGTCCCCGGAGTCAGCTGCTCTCAGACCAGCGACATCGTCGGGAGCGGCACCGTCCCGGCCTCCGTGACCGTCCTCTTCAGCGCCACAGACGCCTACGTGATCCAGACGCAGCCGGCGGCCGAGACCGAGCACACCGAGACCGTCACGCTGGCCGGGGCGGACTCCTGCGCCGACGTGATCACCCAACCCAACGGCACGAACGTCGGCTTTCAGTCCATCCCGTATATCTCCCCGACTGCGGTCGGGCCGGACCCGCTGCGCCTGGTCGGCGAGACGGTCGTCGAGACAGGCCAGGGGGTCTCAGGGCCCGGCACGTGGGCCTGGGACATCGCGGACGTCAACCAAGCACCTCACGGCGTTGACGACGTCGGCGCGACCGACGCCGGCGTTGGCGTGGTCATCGCCGTACTGGACAACGACACCGATCCCGACGGCGACGCACTGGACGTGGCGTCGGTCGACGACCCGGCCAACGGGAGCGCCGTCGTCGACCGTGGCGGTGCGACGACGACAATCCGATACACACCGGACCCCGACTTCGCCGGTGCGGACGTGTTCGGTTACCAGCTCGCCGACTCACACGGGGCCACGGACACCGCATCCGTGCGAGTAACGGTCGCCGGAGCAACAGGCACGATCGTGATCCAGAAGACGACCGTCGCATTCGGCGCAGATCAGGCTTTCACGTTCACCGGTGCGGTCCCGGCATCGCTCGCCGACGGCCAGAGCGTGCAGGCGACGAGGTTGGCGGGCAAGGCATACACCGTCACCGAAGCGGCGACGGCGGGCTGGGACCTGACTGGGCTGACCTGCGACGCGCCGGGCACCGAGGTCGTCCTCGGCACCCGGTCAGCCACCTTCACGCTGTCCGTGGGTGCCACCGTCACGTGCCGGTTCACCAATACCCAGCGCGGCAGAATCCTGGTCGACGCCGTGACCGACCCCAGCGGCCAGGCCCAGTCGTTCGATTTCGGCCTGACCGGCGGCCCTGACGCCCTCATCCAGACCTTCACCCTGATCGACACGGTGCCCCCTCACGACAGCGGGCTCATCAAGCCAGGGACGTATTCGGTCAACGAGAACACTCCGTTCCCCGCCGGCTGGCAACTCTCGAGCGCCTCTTGCAGCGACGGCAGCCCCGTCACGGCGGTGGCCGTGTCGGCCGGCGAGACCGTCACCTGCACCTTCACCAACAATGCGCGGGGCAAGGTCGACGTGGTCAAGACCCTTAGGGGCGGCGCCATCCCATCGGGTTCGCCGTCCACCTTCACCTTCCAGCTGCGGCAGGGCGCCTCCCTCATCGACAGCGGCACCACACTGGAGACGCTCGCGGCCAATGCCCTCAACCTCGGAGAGGTGCACTTCAACACACCGTTGACCCCAGGGCAGACGTACCAGATGTGCGAGATCGTGATGCCCGGATGGGCAACGACGCTCGGCACATTTGTGCCTGACTCGTTCCTGCCACCGAACGGCGTCGCTCCTGACCCGACGGTCGACAACAGCATCCTGTGCGCTAATTTCACTGCCTCGGCCGGGCCGGCCTTGCAGTTCAGGATCGACAACACACCGCCTCCTGGCGGCCGCGCGCTGACGATCGGCTTCTGGAAGAACTGGGCTTCATGCACCAAGTCAAATGGTGGGCAGAGGCCTGTCATGGACCAGACGCTCGCCGGCGCGGAGCCGTACGGGATCGTGATGTCTGCGACTGCGGGCGGATACCCGGCCTTTGGATCGACGTTCCACTTAGCCCTCCACGGCTCGGCCTCGACACCGAGCGCGGCACCTGATTGCCTCAAGGCCGTCAGGCTCCTCGACAAGTCGACCACCAGCACCGGCGCGAAGAAGGCCAGCGATCCGGCGTTCAACCTGTCGGCGCAGTTGCTAGCCGCCGAGCTGAACTACACAGCGGGTGCCGGGAAGACGCCCGCCGTCACGACCGCTATCACCCAAGCGGTCCTGATGTTGGGTAAGTACACGTTCACCGGCGCGGGATACAGCGGCAAGATCAGCGCGGCCGACGTCGCGACCATGAACAACCTGGCCAAACTGCTGGACAACTACAACAACAACGCTTGACGGATTCCGGTCTCGCGCACTCGCGGCGGAATGCGCCACCGCGAGCGCGCCGCACGGATCTCGTGTTGACGGTGTGAGTGTCGGGGAGCAACTTTGTATGCGAGGGCGCCAAAGGATGCCGTCGATGTACAGGTCCGCGAGGAGAAGCGAATGAGCTCAATCGAACGCCCCGCGATCGTGCGCTGGACCCTGAGGCTCGAAGAGACCACCGGCCTCGACCGGCCAGTACAAGCGCTCGAGCCGTCAATCCAGTCCATGTTCGGCACCGGGAGACGCGCTTCGGTGCTGCGCGGCGATTGGTTGGGTCACGCGGTCCATCCGCTACTCACCGACGTCGTACTCGGCACCTGGACTTCGGCCACCGTGCTTGACATCTTCGGCGGCCCCAACTCGTCCGCAGCCGCGCAAAGGCTCGTCGGCACGGGCCTCCTGGCGGCCGGACCCACAGCCTGGGCCGGCTGGGCCGAGTGGTCGGCAGCGGGGCCGCGCGAGAAGCGAGTTGGCCTCGTGCACGCGGTCACCAACGCCGTCGCGATCAGTGCCTACGCGGCGTCGTGGGTCGCCCGCAGGAATGGCCGACACGGCACCGGCGCCAGGCTTGCGTTGGCCGGAGCGACCGTCTCCGGAGTGGGTGCCTACTTGGGCGGGCACCTGACAGAGGCACGCAAGGTGGCCAGCCGCCATCCTGCCTACGAGGACGCTCCCTCAGAGCCTGCGTGGCACGCTGCCGGGGGCCAGCGCTAAACGGAAACACGCACTCACGAGCCGCAGAGTTTCGGGATGGCGGAACCGACATGCCGTCTCCATTTGCCCGGCGGCTTGTATGGCAGCCAGCAACGGCGTTGTCGATCCGGGCAACGGGGCACTGGCGGCGGAAAGACCCGCATAGGTCCAACGGGTTGGGGTAATCCGGCACACGCAGCTCAGCGCAGGAGCAAGTTGAGCCCGACTATCAGCACCACCGAGAGAAGCACCGACACGAGGATCATCCCTGAGGCAGCCTGCAGCGCCCCGCGGGGTCGGACGTCGACGTTTCCTATTCGCATGGGCCCTCTCTACGGTCCGTGTGGCCTTGTAGCGGCGCGAGGGTTCCTAATCGGAGGTTCTGAGGCGCTCGAGGCCGGCCAGGACGAGGTCGAGGCCGAAGACGAACTCCTCTGCCGGGTCGTAGCCGGCAGCGACGAGCGCCGCGGCGGATTCGTTGAGGAAGGGGAACTGGTCAGGAGGAAGCTGGGGCAGGAAGACGTTCGCCGCCATGTCCGCGAACTCATCGGCGCTGTCGAACGGCAGGCTGCTTGCCTGGAGTGCGAAGCCGTAGACGTAGCCGTCGAGCATCCAGTGGGCGTGCGTCGCCATCACCACCGAGAAGCCGGCCTTGCGCAAGCAGGCGGTGACCGCTTCGCGGTGGCGCAGGTGTGCCGGCCCCGGCGAGGTCCGCGACTCCATCAGGCCGATCGCCCAGGGGTGGCGGGCGAGAACGTCTCGGGCGGAGACCGACCGCTTCCGCATCGCCGACTGCCAATCGGCCCCCTCAGGCGGGAGCTCGATCTCCGCGAACACGACGTCGGTCATGGCGTCCAGCAACTCCTCCTTGCCCGCCACATAGTGGTAGAGCGACATCGCGCCGGCGCCCAGCTCGCCCGCCAGTCGGCGCATGCTCAACTCGCCGACGCCCTCGCGGTCGGCGAGCCGGACTGCCTCGACCACCACCCGCTGCTTGCTGAGCCCTACCTCTGACGCGACCTGTCGTTGCTTCCCTGCAGCCACGGGCTACTTCGCTCCCTCCAACGGTTGTTGACAATGGTACGGCGTACGTTCATAGTACGACGTACGAGTACAGTGTACGAACCGTCTGGAACAGGGAGCATGAGATGAGATCGCTACAGGAAACCGCCGCCGCCACCGCCGCCGGGCAAGGCCACAGTCGGCTCGATCGAGGCCGGCTCGTCGGCGTCGCGGCAATCGCGCTCGCAGTCTCGGTGATGATCGAAAACGTCGTGCTGGCGGCAACGGGCGCAACGTCCTTCGGCGCTCCGATCGAAGAAGTGCTGGCCTACTACGCGGCCAACCGCGGCGCGGTCGCGATCGCGTCCGGCCTGGTGGCGGTGTATCTGCCGCTGCTCCTCGTGTTCGTGACCGGCCTGCACGGCCTGGTGGAACGGGGTGGCGGAGCGGGCTCGGACTGGTCGCGCGTCGCCGTGGCCGCTGGCGCAGCGTTGTCGGCTATCTTCGTGGTGGTCAATGTGCTGCAGGTCGGGCTCGCCCTTTCTGCCGGTGGGCTCGCGGAGCCGACGGCCGCGTTCGAGCTCGTCTGGCAGGTGCACGCGGCGGCCTTCGCCCTTGCACTGCCCATGGTCGGCGCCACCCTTGTCGGCGCGGCCCTCGCCGCGCACGCGAGCGGGCTGACTCCGCCTTGGCAGCGGCGGCTGGGCCTGGGGGGCGGGAGCTTGCTGCTCGTCGCAGGGGTCGGGAACCTTGCGATCGCCGACGGCTCAGCGCTGATCTTCGTCGGGCTCGCCGGGTTCGCGGCCTGGTTGGTCTGGCTCGTCGCGACGGGCGTGCGCCTCGCCCGGTCATGACCACCATGAGGGCTGCGCTGAGGTCGCGCACACGGGCGCGGTCTACGCAGGTTCCGCGCCGATGCAACTGCCCTGAACGCGGCGGTATGACGCGACCCCCTAAGTCCTGCGGTAGATAGCGACGCTCTGGTCCCCGTCGCTATGGCCGAAGCGTCCGGCACCGGCGTCCTTGTACAGGCCCCCCGCAGCGCCAGAGCTACGAGCGACACATGGACTGGTGGTGACTCACTCGCAACTACGCAGAGCGCGGCTTCTCCTCCGGGGCCTGAACGCCCGCGGAGAGGTCACTCTTGAAGGGTGGAGCCGGATCGGAACCGGGCAGTCTTCACTGCACCGTTACGCCTCCTCGATGCCGTCGAGCCACCGTCTGGTCACCTCGTGGGCCTTGGCGACCTGCAGCGTGAGCTCGGCACGCAGCGGTGACCCCTTGAGTACAGCCCGACACAGCGGCAGGCGACCCTTGCTGGCGATGAAGTCGACCACGTCGAGGATTTTCTCCGACATGCCCTTGGTCAGTTCGCCCACACGATGTCCACCGAGCCGCACCTCCACGGCGCGGTATGCCGTCGAGCGTGGCGTCTTCTGCACGTCAATGGCATGCAAGGTCACGGCGACATGGCGGTCCCGATCTGAGACGAATGGTCCGAGGACGTCCATGTGCTGCTCTTCGCATGTCACCTGCATCGCACCGCCATGTGGCAACGTCTGATAAGCCTCGTCAGGCGGCTCGTTGAACGACTGGACGCCATCAGGTGGCGGCAGGATCACCGTAACGCTGCCTCGGACATCGCCACCCTCGTCGTACGCCCAAACCCGCCCGTCGACCCGCAGGTACTCGCCCCGCTCAGCTAGATCGGCCAAGGCCGGGTGGTAGGCCGCCGCCGCGTCCCGCGGCAGGAAGCCGACGTGCTCTCCCTGGACCCAAACGGCAACGGCGCTTGGGTCGTGTGGGTTGCCGGGGTCAGCGACGATCGCCGCGGGGAGGCCATTCATCTCGGCTCCGTAGTCACCGCGTGGCGGCCGGTTGCGCTTGAGCAGGGCACGAAACGCGTTGTCGTAGTGCGACTCCCCGGCCACGTTCTGCCATGAGTTTGCCTTGGCCCAAGGCTCAACCGGCCTGCCCGTCGGGCTGGCCGTCTGATAGGCCCCGCGAGCAGGCTTGACCTGAGCGGGATCTGGCTGTCGGGTGAATGTAGCGGCTTCCGGTTGCGCTGTCGCGACTTGCGCAGCTTGCTGGAGAGGGTGGTAGTTATCGGTCCATGCCTGCCCGTCCCACCAACGCAGGAAGCCCGGGCGGTCAGGCGCCGGATGCCAAGCGGCCGGCGAGGGGACGGCCGAGTCCTTCGATCTGTTGAACAAACCCATGACGTGTACTCCCCGCAGCGGCTCTGACCGAACGGCTCAGACTAACCTTGGACACTGCCCTCCTTGTGTGGAATCACGGCAATTACGGCCCCCTTGGACCGAGCCCTCGCTTGTCTTGTTGAGGTGGCTCGCCCACCTCGGCTGAAGACCCGGACAACTCAGCGGTCAGTCAAGCACCACGTCGGTGACCATCTCGAGGGGCGCATCTGCGTGGGGCAGGATGACGCGGCGAAAGGACGCGCCGGCTGCATGCCGGATGTACGGCAGACCTAGGTCTTGCCCAAGACCTCCGCCAGAGCAGGGTGGTTCGATCAGCCTGTGCGCGCCAGCGACCTCAAGCCCACGATTGTGAGGACACTTGCGCAGCTCTGCTCGACCAGCCATTGCGTGCTGGGCTCGTCGTAGAGGGCCTTGGTCGAATCCGACGCGGCGGCAGCCATCGATGGTTGGAGTGTGACGTACTCCTGCATCGACTCACGCTGCTGGCGCCCCGCGACAACGAAGTCCGCAAGGCCAAGGCGACGCTGAGTGATTAGGCGCATGCCTTCGAGCTTGGCTCGGATGATGTCGGTGACGGCCTCCGTGGATAGCGGAGCCGAGTGGTGGCCAAGCGCCTTGCTAATGCCGTCGAAGTCGGGCTCGAACACGTTGCTAATGGCAATGCGGAGGGAGGCCTCGTCGTCGAGCTCGCCGCGGTAGGCAATATCCATGAGCAATGACTCAAGAATGCTCCGGGACTGTTGGGAAGCGGTAGTCGACGCGAGTTGTGCTGTCATCTCGAGGGCATGGCGCCGGGCCTCGGCCAGGCTCGATCTCGGATCCGCTAGCCAGGTGACGAACGCCCGGTGCGCCTGCTGGTTCGACACGTGGGCGGTCGGGAAGTACAGCCAGAGGGCGACCGGAATGCGTGCCAAACCCGATATCGATAGGCCCTCGTGTCGATGGTGAAGCAAGGTCAGAAGCAACATTCGTTGGGAGGGGCTATACAGAGCCGGTCGGGATCCCTTCCCTCGGCCGCTGGGCCGGCGCAGAGGGGCATCGAGCAGACCCTTAGCCGTCCAGTCGCGCACGAGCCTGATCGAGGCGTTGTAGCCGGCGTCGGAGGCGTCTTGGACGAGATCAGTGATGGTGCCGGGCTTATTGATCTCCACCCAATGGAAATTACACGTGATCCGGAGCGGAGACGCCTACCGAGGAAGCGCGTCGTCAGGCAGTCTCAAAGCACCAGCTGTCATTCGGCAGAAGGGACAACCTCCAAGGCCAAACGCAGGAGAAGAACGATGATCGGGAAACCACGACCACCATCCGAGGGCGACATCCAGGCATACCTGGCGCTCGCGGCAGCTTTGGCGTCGCTAGGAATTCTCCCGCGACCCTGGCAAAAGACGCTGGGCACGCTGAGTTCAATTGTGTGGCTCGCGAGCCGCCTCTGACGCGGCTCGCCGACAGGCAGGCGCTGCGGTAGGGCAAAGCTGGAGCCCAGCCGGCCCCTCGAGTCACGCCGCTGGCAAGCGCGAAAAGACGCACTCGGATCCGCACTCATGTCGATGAGCGCGCGCCTGTTGAGAGCGGTGAGGCCCCTGTCACGGGGCTCGATGGCAACTTCGGTCTCCAACCTGTAGGGCGCCACCAGACCCGGGCCCAGAACGGTGGACTCGTCCGCATACACCTTGCCGATGGTGATGCCACCGCGGGCGAAGTACCCGTTAAGGGCGAGGTTGCGCTGGAACTGTCCCGTCCGCTCCGTGCCGCCCAGGTCCTTCTACTGCGCCACGACCCCGCGGCCGCGCGACCAGGGCATGGCCATCTGCAGGATGGCGAGGATGGAGTCGACCCGCGTCGGCGGCTCGAGGCATCTTCGACACGATCCGCTCGAGCCACTCGTCCGCCCGGGCCGATGCCGCCTGCGAATGACGGGTCTGGTCGGTGTCCATGCCGCGGCGTCCGCTTACGCGCCGAGTGCCGATGAGTGGGCGAAGGCCCCGTCGAGGTGGCACGATCCAGCCATGACGACAGAGGGTGACGAGCGGTGCCCAGAGTGCGGCGAGCTATTGACGCCAGGCGACGTGACTGGCGAAACCTACAGTCACGAGACACACGAGCTGGTGCTGACTGGGCCTCTCGTTTGTGAGAACCGGGATTGCCCGACCAACGACAGCGACCTGGCGCCCGCTGCCGAGGAGCAATCGCAGCTGCCGTGAACAGCGAAGAGTCCGAGCCGGAAGGCGGCTCAGGAGCGGACCAGGGCCCGAGCGTCCTGTAAGGGTCACGCTGGAGTTGCTGCAGTGTGATCGGTCTCGCCGCGACGAGCGTTGCCGGTCCAATCTCGGCGCCTTCGTGACCGCGCCCTGCGCGGACACCCCAAACCGTCCTTCGACCCCGGATTCGAGTTGGCGGCCCCGCTCTCACCCCGCGCCGTGGGCCGGGATAGCGGGACGCGCAGCGACCGTCCGCGTCGCGGGATATCTGACTGCCCACCATCTATGGGGCACGCCGCGCCTTATCAATCGATGAAGTATGAGTCGTCCATCAGCGGATCGGCCGCGAGGGGCCGGTGGTCGACACGCATATGCGAAGAGTTCCAGCGAATGTCTTCGACACGTTCCGTCGCTTCGTTGACCGCTCGGGCTTGATGCTCGGTTAGGTAGAACCTGAGCGACGCGACCTCTTCCCGGGACTTGAAGACCTGCTCGAAGTTGACCGTGCTCGATCGGGCGGCAGCGAGGAACACCCCGACGGCGTCGTCCACCTGGGCGCGGGACACCCGGCGCTGCAGTTCTGGATGTACATCGATCATGCCGTCCTCGGACACGATGACGATCATGCAATTGGCGCTCGTGCTCTGTAGGTAGCGGACGGCGGAGTTGTAGCGCGCCCCTCTGCCCGCGTCACCCTTGCCCCCAGCTGTTCCGTCCAGAATGGCTCCGCCGGCATGACAGATGCCGTCGGGCGACAGCATGACGGCACCGTCGATGTCAGTGAAAAGCGCGACGGTGGATTCGGTCAGGTAGGTCGGCTCGATCTGAATGGCCTGCGGCAACAGCCGCACAACCTCCGCTGCCGCCGCGTCGGTGATCACCAGCATCGTTCCGTGGGCTGCTTCGCCGGCGGCGACCGCGATAGACCACAGTCGGGCGACGCTGTCGTCATCGATGCCGCTGAAAAGACGCTTCGCGGTATCCGTGAATCGTTCGGCCGACATCTTCGGCTTTGGCAGCAGCGGACGCCCGTTCTCGACCCGCATGAGGGCGGACGATGCGTGGCTCAGTTCCCAGGCCCCCCGTCCGAGTACGACTATCTTGAACACCTCCTCCGACGACTCGTCGTAGGCGTCATTGAGTCGGCCGAGGCCGTACAGGCCGTCGCCGTCACACAGCAGCGACTCATCGGCGGTCGCCATTTGCAACAACTTGCGGATCTGCCGCTCTGCGCCGAGGCGAGTCGCCTGGCTGAATCGGATCGTTGACGAAACGGCCGGGTGATCCACCCTCGCCAACAGCACCGACCCCGCGCCAGCGCGGCCCTCGTATGGTGTCGTGACCAGAGTTCTGAGGGCGTCATACAGCCCGTGAGCGAGGAAGTTCCCGCTCATTGTTGCCGCGGAATAGACCAGCCGACGGGCGGCCACGGCAACCGCGTCAGTGGCCGGGTCCTCCGACTGGGCCAATAGGCTGGATGGCGGTTCACGCATTGCCAGGGAAGCGCTGGCCTTCTCCAGCAGGGCGGTTGCGACTCCATGCTGCAGCGAGCGAGTCATCGCCATCCGAGAATGCACCCGCGTGTGTATCGCCGGAAGGCTCTCGAACGCATGCCTGTCCACTCCAAGGACGGGATGCACCTCGTACTCTCCGACCGGCTGAGAGGGACCGCTGAAGAAGATCAGCTCAGGATCCGTTGAGATGCCCTCGAGGGCCCGGCAGAGGGCCTCACTCCGGTGACGGTCTCGGTACTGGCGATGGCGGGCTTCGTTCATGCCCTCACCGGTGTGGAATATGTTGGCATCGTCGCTGGCCAGGTACGCGTCCTCGCCGGCCTGAACCACGCCTTCCAGAGCGTCTGGCCGGACGGGACCATCCTCGGGTTCAACGCAGAGATCGAACGCTGCAGAACCGCCGGGGCGCGCAAAGCCGATCAGCAGAGCGACCGGCTGAAGGGACTCAGCACCGATTTTGGTGAACGCGGATTCCGCTGCGGATTCCAATGACATCCGGAAGTACGGTTGCCAACCCCACATGAACCGTTCGATGCTCCTCGACATTTTCGCGACCCTTCTGCGCCTTCCGACCCGCGTTGCAAGACCGTCAGGCACGCGGTACTGCACGGTCCCGAACCCTATGCGAAATCGCCAAACGTAAGGGATCGGCGACGCTGCGCTCGGTACCGGCGTTCCGACACGAGCCGCTCTGCCGCCTGTTCGGGCCGTTTGCCTGCATGGTCCCGGACGCCCGGATGACGTGGTTCGGTTGACGTAAGCGCGCACGCACTCCAAGGTCTGCTGGCAAGATGCGGTCGTGATCATCGACGAGCGACAGACTACGGACGACACAGCTTCTGGCGCGCGCGACGAAGCCAGCAACATCAGGGCCAACCAGAGACCGGCTCGTGACTAGGGCCCCAACAAATGGATGAGTTCGTTTGGACACCACCAGGTCTTTCGGAGGACGAGGCTCTCGCCTTCTTGGCAACTCGGCGAGGGATCCCGGAAAACGCTCGTGCCGAGGTCCTCCGCTGGTTAATTCGGGACCTGTACGACCACCAATCAGTCAATCTCGACGAGTATCTAAAGTTCCAAACAGCCCTGCGTCGCCCCTTGGGCCTACTTCCCGGGAAGAGCACAACCATCGGCGCCCTGCGCAAGTGGCTCGCCGAGCTGGACGAAGGCACGCTGACAGCCCTTGTGGATTTCCGCCTGTCGAGTTCCTTCCCGCGGCCGGCATTCGACGCTCAACCTCGGGACGCGGTCGCGGCGATCAAGACCATTCTCTACTCATCGAACTCAAGCTGGACCGTCGGCGACCGCAATGGTCGGTGGGGACTGATCGAGGCCCTTCCAGAGGCAGTGATTAACACTTCCAAGGCTGTCGTCTCTCAATCCGGTAAGGCGAGCCAACTGCTGAACTCCGCGTGGACCAATGCATTCGGCGTCGACAAGCGTCCGAGCCACGCCTACTTCGATGCCGTTCGAGCGGTCGAGGTCTTCTCATGTCCGCTGATATCACCAAGAGACCGGACTGCCACGCTTGGCAAGGACATCAACGTCCTCAGCAACAAGCCTGAGGATTGGGTCTTTGCCTTGTCGGGCGACAGGTCTGTTGAGCGAATGCTGGGGGCTCTTCGACTCCTTTGGCACAGCCAGACGGACCGACACGGCCGGGAAGACTACGAAGATGTAGGTGTCGGTGAGGCTCAGGCTGCCGTACTCCTGGCGACGACGATCGTCGGCTGGCTCTCGCAGGGCCTCTTGAAGCGGACTGGCGGATAAGGCTCGTCAGCTAAACGTACGTGGCTGAGCTGGGCGATCCTCTCGCGAGTCGTGACGGCACAACCGAGTCATTCTGGGCGGTGCGTCTGTGAGGATCGCCTTTGCAGCCTGATGGTGATGGGCTGTGGGTTGGCGGCTGCGGGTGTGACCCCCGGTGTGACTGGCTTTCGTGCCTTGGTGCGACGTGTCCGCTCGCGGTCGCCGGCCCCGGCCCGGTCGGAGGAGCTGGCCTGAT